>PAWC01000036.1 GCA_002713385.1 Fidelibacterota bacterium | reverse complement strand
ATCTGCATCGTTGATATTACTGGCATGGGTTTTGGGCGGATTGCAAATGCTTGCTGGCGCACTGACATACGCTGAACTGGGTGCAGCAATGCCAAAAGCAGGCGGACAATATGTTTTTCTACGGGAAGCATATGGTCAATTACCAGGTTTTCTATTTGGTTGGATAGCATTTGTTGCTTATATATCGGGAACAAATGCAGCACTTGCTATTGCTGTTGCAGATCATGTGGGCTCATTCTATCCCAGCCTGTCCACCCAAAATATTATAATAGATGTTGGTAGTTTTTCAATATCTGGTGGCCAGATATTTGCTTTGTCTCTAATCTTGATTTTATCTATAATAAATTATTTAGGTATTGTATTTGGAAAGTGGATCCAAAATATTTTTACGGTTTTGAAAATTGGGAGCATACTGCTGTTTGCCCTGGCTGGTTTATTTATCTCTACAGGTAATCATATAGATATGTCATTAAATACAACTAACATGAGTATTGGATCAATATTGACGGGTATGGGTATCGCCTTGGTGGCCGTTAACTGGACAGTAGGAGGATGGGAATATATTACTTTTGCAGCTGGAGAAATTAAAAACCCTAAAAGAAATCTACCATTAGCTCTGATTATTGGCACAGTAACCATCCTTACACTGTATTTTCTGGTAAATATTGCATATTTAAAGGTATTACCAATGGATTCTCTTATTGGTGAAATAAAGGTAGGCGAAATGACTGCTAGAAGCCTTTACGGGCCAGGAATAGGGGGCCTTTTTGTCTTAGTTATTATTGTTTCAATGTTTGGTGCTTTAAATGGAAATATACTGGTTGGCTCAAGAGTTTACTATGCGATGGCCAAAGATCATTTATTTTTTTCCAAAGCAGCGGATGTTCATCCAAAATTTCATACACCGGGTAATGCGATCATAATACAAGGTTTTTGGGCAGCAGCCTTAACTCTTACAGGTACGTTTGAAGAATTGATAACATTAGTCGTATTTGTGAATTTTATGTTGTGGATAGCTTCTGCGTCAACGGTATTTGTACTGAGGAAAAAACAACCAGACCTAGATAGGCCTTATAAGGTATGGGGCTATCCGTATGTCCCAGCTTTTTTCATCATATTTTCTTCAGCAATTATGGTGAATACGTTTTTTAAATCACCGGAACAATCGTTAATAGGATTGGGGCTTACTCTTTTAGGTATTCCTGCATTTTGGTACTGGAAAAAGAAGAAATAAAAAGTGTTTCATTTCTCCATCTCCGGCTCAAGATCTACGCCTAACCCGTCTGCAATTCTATTTATATAATTAAAATAACCAATCACTTGTGCTGCATCACTGATTGCGTTTTGAGAAAATCCAACTTTTTCCAAATTATGTACATCTGATTCATCCATTTCTCCTGGAATGAGGGTCAGTTTTTCAGCCCATGTACAAAGAGCTTTATCTTCTTGTGAAAGATCAGTTGTTTTCCAATCGTATTTCAAATGGTTTGCTAACTCTTCATTTTGGACTTCGTCACGGAAATCATCCCCATGGGCTTCTATTCAGTAATAACAGTGATTAATGCTGGAAACTACTGTGGCCAGCATTTCTCGCTGGGCACGAGACAATTCCGATTTCCCATACATGATAGCTAAATACATGCGCATGGCTTCTTTAAGGGCTGCCGGACTACGGCTCATGATCTTTAAAATATTGAATACCCGCCCACTGCGGCGAATACCTTTTTCATATTCTTGTTTAACGATTCCTTCTGATTCTTCAATATCTATAGTATCTATGTAGGCCATGAATATTTTCTATTGATCTAATAAATGGTAATCTTGTTCCATACGTGCATGATAATTAAATCCTTCTTTTTTACCTTGATATCTTCCCAAAATATATAAAATTGTTCCGACAATCAATCCAACGAATGTAAATGTAAAAACATCCATAATAGTCATAATTAGAAAGTATGCCATGGAAAAAGCTGATATACTTCCTACAAGATATAATAGCCATTTTGGCAGTTGAAATTGTGCAGAATTATAAAGGCGCTTATTCACATTGGGTAAAGCCATTAAAGCAATGCCTTGGAAACAATAAATTATAAATATACCTATAAGTCCCGCATTCATCAGATATCTTGCAGATTGGCTCCATATAAGAGCGGTACAAATAATTGCACTGATTATAAGACTGATATAGGGGGTCCGCCATTGGGGATGAACTAATGCTAATGATCTGGGCATTAGCCTGTCTTCGCTGAAAACAAATAACATACGCGAGGGAACGAGTATTGAGCCATTAATGCTGGTTAAAAAAGCGCTCATGGCACCAATCGCAACAATGGATGATCCCCAGGGCGGCAGATATTGCGCCGCCACATCGGCCATGGCAGAATTGGATGATGCCAGTACATCAGCTGGAAGCACGCCGAAGGCCACAAAAGACATGGTAAAGAAAATAAATACAGATGCTAAAACACCTTTTATAAAAATCATGGGGAGTGTTCGTGTAGGATCTTTTGTTTCCCCTGCCACCTGCGCCAATGTTTCAAATCCGGCATAACTGAAAAATAGCATGGGCATGGCAGCAAGTAACCCATTGTAACCTTTTGGCAATATGGGATCATAATAAGAATAATCAATTTCGGGAATACCAGGAATAACGAGAATCAAGATACTTATTATAAGAACGATGAGCATGGCGGTTTGAAACTGGCCATAATAACGGACGCCAATAATATTAATACCATAAAAAAACAATAGTACTATGGTACCCCACATGCGCGGATCATGATTTGGAAAAAAGAAAGTCATGTATTCCCCAAAACTTGTGGACATGAATGAAATAGCACCGACAAAAGCAACCAGCTTCATCCACATGGCTATAAAACCTAAATAGTAATTACCGAACGTGCGGGAAATATGTAAATAAGCTCCTCCAGGGCGCATGCCCAAAGGTGTAGACATAAATACACTATATGCTATTGCAGTGGATAAAACAATCGGTGCAAAGAGCAGATAGGCTAAAGGGACAGCTGAACCGGCAACAGCCCCAGCCTCACCTGTAACACGAAAAATACCTGCACCGACTAATATACCAATAATTGTAGCATAACCCGAAATGGGTCCTAGATCGCGTTTTAATGAAAGTTGTTTTCCTGTTGGCATAAAAGAGGGTTTGAAGATAGGTGAGAGACAAAGGGTATGTCAATAAACAAAAAACTTCACTCAAGGCGGGGCTCTTTATTAATAAAATTGGTGAAATTATTTAGTCATCATTATCGTTTTATGTATGATCTCTCCTTCACATATAGTGGTTGAAATATTATAATAACTAGAATATACAGTACAAATTGAACCAATTTGATTTTAATGATTCAAAAAAATAAAGCCCAGGTTTAGGGAAGAATAAAATGAGATTGATTAGCCTCGCATCCACTTCGCTGCCAACCAGCCAAGAACAATGAAAAAACCTAATACTAGCCAGTTATAGCTATTCCCGTAAGTTGTGACAGGAAAGTGATTACTGATCATGATGAAAATGACAGGAATTGACATATAGGTATTATGTTTAGAGCAGCGCCTGGCTTTTCCAGCCAGGGACATATCAGGTTTTTCACCCTTTTCAGTTGCAGCAATCATTTGACGTTGAGCAGGAAGAATAATCATCCAGACATTGGCGGTCATGATCGTGCCAAATACAGCTCCAATATGCATCATGGCAGCTCTTGAACTGAATATCTGATCTAGTCCGATAAAAAGTGCTATGGTTAAAAGAAAAGATATAGTTGAACCTACTATTTCATTTTTACCCAGAGGTGATGTCCATAAAAAGTGATATACTAAATACCCAACAATCAGTACACCTATGCCAATAAGACCTGCAGTTAATTCAGTTAATTCTGAACCCGGTTCAAACATAAGTCCGCCCATGTAATAAACAATGATAAGCAGAAACATACCACTGATCCAAGTGAGCGCAGATTCCCATTTGAACCAATGGAGTGTCCGGGGCATGAGCTTGGGAATTTTCTGTTTTTCAACAAAGTAGAAACCCCCGCCGTGCACCATCCAAAGCTGCCCGGACACATTATTGTCGGCCTTTGGATCAATTTCTTTGGGTAAGGTTTTTTCCATCCAATTAAACAAATAGGTTTGCCCTATCCAAGCAATACCAGCTATTACATGAAACCAGCGAAAGAGCAAGTTCAGTAACGCGTGAATTTGGGACCATTCCATTTCTATCAACTTCCTTTGTAGGTTGAGTACCCAAATGGATTTAGTAATAGAGGAATATGGTAATGCTGTTCCGGATTATTAATGGTAAATACAATCGGGATGGCAGAATAGAAACTATCCACATTTTGAGATTGAAAGTAAGGAGAGACATAAAATGTCAGTCGATAAGTACCAGGCGAAATTAGTTTGTTGTCAGATAACAAATTGTTGATTCTGCCGTCAGCATCGGTGTGGCCCTCTCCAACGGTCTCCCATGTTTCTAACTTGTTCAACACTTCCAGTACCGCATGGATCTCTATTGCCGGACATCCTCGAACAGTATCGAGTACATGTGTAGTGATTGGACTGTTCATAATTGTCTCCCTTGTAAAATTTTTGTAAAGGATCGTGATCGAATTTCTTCCAGAGTGAGACCTGTTGCTTTTGTCTCCTCTTCGGTAATAGCACCGTAGCTAATTCCATGGAGGAAATAATTCAGCAGCGCCTGACCAGTGGCAGCGTCATCAAAAACATCACCTACCAGCGTGGCTTGGGCCGCCTTTTCCATAAACGATTTTAGTCTATGTGATGCAGCCGGCAAACCCTCCAAGAAAAAAGAATAAACTGCAGCATACCGGATTGGAAGCTGCGCTGGATGTAAATCCCACCCTTGGTAATACCCATGTTTCAGGGAATGGCGAATGTTGTTGTAGTTTAGTTTCCAAGCGTGATATACGACATTGTGATTTTCTTCCTTTTGGCTAACTGTTAAAGGTTGTTTATCATGTGGATGGTGAGGTCCAATGGGCATGATATTCGTTGCCCCGTCGGAGAGTCTTATACCTGTCCCAGCTAGAGCAACCTGCATCATATGTCGCGCAAAGTCACAAACCGGATGCGTCATACTTTGATATGCTGCAGTAATGTTGGAGGAAGCTGTATAGTCGTAGACACCAAAATGAGCAGCAACACATCTACCGTCTGCTGCGTTTACCAGCGCAGGAAGACCTGAATTGCCATTGCTGTCTAAAATGGATTGAGGTGTTTCAATCATGATTTCCATTTTAAGAAATCCCGATGACAAGCCAGTTTTCGCTTCCAAGGAATCAAAAAGTTGAGCAAGAGCATTAACCTGTTCCGGAACAGTTACTTTTGGCAGGGTAACTACAAAATTCTTGGGGAGTTCACCCTTTGTTTTGTTCAAAAGGGTGGTAATGAATAAATCTAGTGTTCTGATTGCCCGGGTTTTTAGTTCTTCTGTAAGCGGTTTAATTCGGATACCGATAAATGGTGGGAGTGAATTTCCTGTCATCCCTTTTGCTACTTCTTCTGCGGCCCCAACGGCGTATTGGTCTTCCTCTTCATCAGGACGATATCCAAACCCATCTTCGAAATCGATTCGGAAATCCTCTACAGGTGCATGTCTCAATTTATTAAATACCCTTTGATATACAGTATAAGCAAAAAATGCGGCCGTATTCTTTTTATTAACAGCTTCTGGATCAGTATTTAATTGATCTGCAACGGTGGAAATTTCTTCATCTTTTTCCGGTAGATTTTCATGGCCATTTAATTCAAGGGCTTTTGCGAATACAACAAAGTTTGGAGCGTACGCCTTCAAGTGTTTAAGGGCTGAATCGGCCATTTTTTCTGATGTCCCAGCTCGAAATATATGTGCTCCCCCATACACTGTATGGACAGGCTGTCTATCGGTAGATTCGCCAGGGTGAGTTCTATTGAAATAACTATTAGCAGTTTTAAGGTGAGCAGTAACCAATTCTATTGTTGTAGGGTCTAAAGATAATTTCATAGGTCAAATAATTTTTCCAGTCGCAGTCTGGTAATTTTATTTTGTTCATTGGCTGCGATCAACAGTTCAGCTTCTGGATCGTTCTTCAGTCTTTCATTTATAAGTACTAACATTTCTTCGGCTGTTTTACCTGTTGCACAAACAATAAAAATATATCCGAAATTGTTTTCGTACAATTGATTTCCTTTTTCAATCTCTCTTAATATGTTTTCTGAAACATGGCTAATGCCTTTCTGTTCAAATTCAGATAATTTGGCGGTTTTCTGGAATTTTGATCGCAGAGATTCGAAATCACCGATTTTTGGATGGTGAGAAAATGCCTCTAGCCAGTCTTGGCCGGATAGGGAAAACCAGATTTTTTCTGCCATTTTTAATAGTTCATTTTTATTTTGAAAAGGTCGACTGTTTCCCATTTGTTCCACCCATTTGAATGTTCCACAGCAGATTGAAAACTGTTTCAAAGCTTCATATTCGGGTAAGTTGTTCAATTCTTTTAATGTCATATAAAATTATAATCAGAAATGGTTGCTGATTATTAGGTTATAGGGCGGCCAAAAATTCTTAATCGGCTCACACCACCATCAGGGAAAATATTTAATCGTAAGTGAGTGCATTGACCAGAATTTTTCAGTTCAATATTAAAAATATGTTCTGTATGACTTTTCAGCTTGTTTTTTGGCAGGATTTCCATCCAGGCAACATTGTCTAGAAGAATAGATTCACTATTGGCATTGGGTTCAAAACATCCTTCAATTGAACATGAATCAGGAAAATTTCCTTTGAAATGTAATGTATCCACCAATATTAGTTCAGCTTTGCAAGGAGAACCAAGTTTAAGTATCAACCAGTCGTGTCCAGAGCCCCTACGACGTTTTGTTTCCCAGCCGTCACTCATGTCGATTGCTGTTCCAGATTTGATAATATTTTGCATATCACCGAAATGCATATCGCTGCATGCGAGAGCCTGTCCCCCATTTTCAGCAGCAGCTGCATCGAACCAATCCTTTTCGCTATCAAGATGTTCTTCATGTCCAAAGACTTTTAAGCGAGCCACTCCGCCATCTGGATATATATTGAGGCGGAGGTGGGTAAACTGTCTATCAAATTCTATAGTAAACAGATTTTGTGAATCACTTGAAAGTTCTGATTTAGGAAGGATCTCAATCCAATCATGTTCAAGATCTGTTAATCCTTCGAATGATGAATAATATGGCAACTGGCATGCATCCACTGAGGCGTAAGAAGGATAGTTACCAACAAAATGGTTGGTGTCAATATCTAATTCTTTAATTATCCCAGGATTTCCGAGTCGAATTATGCACCAATCATGTCCTTCAGATCTCTTTCTGCGAGTTTCCCATCCATCCATCCATTTGCCATGATCGGTATATTTTTCAGGAATGAATTCCCCGCGCCCCGCCTTTAGCAGGTTTTCTTTTGGGGCGAAAAATTCGTCGCTGGCTAACAAGGCACGGCTACCATTTGCTTCTGATGCTAGGTCTGTAAGTGTTTGTTTAGTTTTTTTTGTCATAACTTCTATAAAGTGGTTTTCCGAGAGGACCATTTGTGAAACGATTATTATCAAAGATTTTGTTTCCCCTAAGAAAGGTCTTTTTTACAACGCCAAATAATTGCTCACCATCATAAGGTGTCAACTTGTGTTTGTAATGTATCATTGCAGGCTCAACTAAAAAAGATTCATCTGGATCCCAACAAGTGATGTCAGCATCTTTGCCAGGTAAAATTTGACCTTTACAATCGTCCATTCCAATAAATTTAGCAGGAGCATCGCACAACCAGTTCGTTAATTGGGCCAATGATAAGCCTTCATTTTTGCATTCCGACCATATGATTGGCAAAGTCAATTGCACGGAAGAAATTCCACCCCATGCTTTATCAAACCTTCCTTCAGACAATTTTTTTAATTCAGGTTGACAAGGCGAATGGTCAGATGTAATAAAATCGATAATTCCAGATTTCAACCCTCGCCAAAGTTGTTCTCTATTATTAGCATCCCTGATGGGTGGGGCACATTTAAATCTGGTATCACCATCTGCTATTTTTTCTGCAGTAAAATGGAGATAGTGGGGGCATGTTTCCACTGTAATTGGCAATCCGTTTTCCCTGGCTGAGGAAATTTCATTCAATATTTCTGATGAGGATAAGTGAACAATGTGTATGGGTGTTTGAAACTCTGCACATAAGCTAATCAAAAGTTTGATTGCATTATTTTCCCAAGATTTTGGCCTGGTAGCCATATAGCTTTCATAGGTAATAAGATCATCTGTTGTATTATCGCCATCCTCAAGTTCAGCATGAACCAGAAGTGGCAGATTATATTTGGCTAGGATGAATAATACATCGCGTAAATTTTGCTCTGATACTTTTGGGAATTCATCGATCCCCGAATGACTCATAAACGCTTTGAATCCTAAAACACCTGCTTTAGCTAATAACTCAATCTCATGCAGATTATCCGGAATCAGACCGCCATAAAACCCACAATCGACCCATAGTTTTTTTTGAGTCGATGTTATTTTTGCATTGAAAGCCCCCATATTAGTCGTTACAGGGTTACAGTTTAGTGGCATATCAACAAGAGTAGTAATACCTCCAGCGCAAGCAGCTTTGGTTGCAGTTTCGAACCCTTCCCAATCGGTTCTTCCCGGTTCGTTTATGTGAACATGTACATCCACCAACCCCGGCATAACCACATCATTACCCATATCTTCAATCGGGCAATCATTCTGAATATCGTCCATCGGCAGAACATCCAATATTTTTTCATCTTTGATAAGAACTGCAGCTGCTTTTTCTCCATCAGGTGTGATGACTCTCTGGCTGGTTATCGCTAGGTCAGGAGAATGTGACATCTATTTAGCTGGTTGAGTTTTTATACTGAAGTATCTGTGCTGCAACGCTAACGGCAATTTCTTCTGGTGTATTACTAACCATGGGTATGCCCACAGGCGCAGTAAGGCGTTTCAATTGATCTTTTGTGATGCCTTCTTTCATGAGTTGTTTGTTAATATCAGCTATTTTTGATTGACTACCCATTACGCCAATAAATGGAAAAGGCAAATCAATTGCTCCCAAAACACCTCGGACATCTGAAACCACATCTGTAGTCATGACCACAACAAACGTCAATTCAGGGAATTCTATTAATGCTGATGATTCACAAAAATCAGCAACGATATGGACTGTGTTTGCATACGTGTTTTCTTTGATAGTGGATACATTTTCACGAGTATCAAATACACTTACACTAAAACCGAGTTGCTTCATCAAACGAGATAATGCAAGAGAGCAATGTCCACCACCGATAATAGCAATTCGATTGAAATTAAAAAGTTGCTCTTCGTACAGCCAATTCTCGCCACCGACAGATAATTTGATTTGATTCTGGTTAAGATTTGGCGGCTGTTCTTGAACAACCATGCCAGATGGATCAATCGACAACTTAGCAGATCGATTTTCGCTTAAAAGTCGTGAAAGTTTATTTACATCTTTACTATCTTTTTCTGGATCACACATATAATAGACATTGGTTTGCTGGCCAGCGCAGATCATTCCTGATTTTTCTCCAGGACCGGATTTTCTATGGATGAGTGTTTGGAGCTCAGGAGTGAAGCTATCCCGATCCAATATCCCTTCCACTCGTTTAACAAGGTTGTATTCCATAATGCCGCCACCGATTGTTCCCAAGGGATCACACTCTTTTGCTACAAGCAATTTTGCACCGGTGGTACCTGGAGAGTGTTGAGTGTGTTCTGCCACCAAGGCTAGAAAAACTTTTTGTCTTTTCTCAAGTAGTGAAGCTGCGGTTTCCCAAAAGGAGTTTGCTGGAAAAGAAATCAACTCAAACAATTTCCTCATCCAATGATATAGATTGAGAATCGTATTTTTTTATGTCGTTGAGAAATTCTGGATAAAGAGACATTAGAATTCGTTCTGGGGTTAGGGGAGAAGTGTGGGGAAACTCTAAGTCAGGTCTAAAGGATTTCATTGCGTTTCTTAACGCGAAAAATGCTCCAATTCCATACATAAGCGGCGGCTCGCCTACAGCTTTTGAACCGTAGGGTCCTAGATCGCTGTCAGCATCTTCTAAAAACGTTACTTGTATATCATCAGGCATAAAATAAACATCAGGGACTTTATAGCTCGCCAAAGCATTGGAGAGTAATATACCTTTTTCGTCATATTGAAGATCCTCCATAGTCACCCATCCCAATCCTTGGGCAAGTCCACCTTCGATCTGGCCGAGGTCCACTCTTTTATTCAAGGGGCGTCCCAGGTCGTGTACTATTTTTACTGAATCAATATCATAGATACCTTTCAAACAATCCAAGGTCACTTCAATAATTGCTGCCCCTACAACGTGGTAAGCAAAGGGTTCGCCTTGTTCTTTCTTTTTATCGAACCAAATGTCAGGTGTGGCAAAAAAAGCATGAGCTGATAGACCTATTCGTGCAAGATAAGCTTTTTGAATCAATTCATTCCAGGTCATGCCAGTGTTTTCACCTTTGTAAAGTATTTTTTCAGAAGAGATAGTGATATTATCCTTTTCTGTGAAACCCAATTCTTCTGCTGCAAATGTTTTGATCCGTGAAAGAATCTGGTTAATTGCCAATACAGTTGCATTTCCGTTCAGTAAGGTAGTGGAACTCGCAGCGCTGGGTGACATATTGGCAATACGAGTAGTGTTGGTGCTTTCAATCTTAATTCTATCAGACCCAATACCCAACGTTTCTGCAGTAATTTTGAGTATATTCGTGTTCAAACCTTGACCCATCTCAATTCCCCCTGTGGTAACACTAACACTGCCGTCAGTGTAAATGTGTACCAGCGCGCTGGCTTGATTCATGAAGGTTGTTGTGAAAGAGATGCCAAAACATACAGGCATGACTGCTAACCCTTTTTTGGTATCAAAATGATCGTTGTTGAACTTTTTAATACGATTGCTGATTCCATTAAGATCGTAATTACCTAAAGTATCTTTCCAAGACCGTTGTATATGGTCATTCTGAAACAGCTGTCCAAAAGGAAAGGGGTCACCTTTTTTAAGTAGGTTTTTCTGTTGAATCTCTTCTTTAGGTTTTTGCAGTGCTTCTGCTACTTTTTCCAATGCAGACTCAATAACAAACATCCCTTGGGGACCACCAAATCCCCTAAATGCAGTATTAGGGGGAAGGTTTGTTCGACAGCAAGCACCAGTTATTCGTGCGTTAGGGATAAAATAACTGTTAGTACTGTGGTAAAGAGTTCTTTCAAGAACGGCAGTAGACAGATCAGCAGCTGCACCTGAATTCTGATAATGGTTTACTTCATAAGCGATGACCTTTCCATCATTCGTTGCACCAATCTTGAAATCTGAAATGTAAGGATGGCGTTTACCGGTCATCCTCATGTCTTCTGAGCGGTTTAAAACAAGTTCCACTGGTTTTCCTGTATGCCATGCGCCTAAGGCGGCTAAACATCCAATGGGTGTTGCCTGGTCTTCTTTACCCCCAAATCCACCCCCTATTCGCTTGACATCCACTTCTATCTTATGATGATTAACCCCTAGGATTTTGGCAGCTGCACGTTGGCTGGCATAAGGACTTTGAGTGGAAGCATGAATTCTGATGACGTCACCTTCCAAGGGGATGGCTCGAGCTCTTTGAGTCTCAAGATAGACGTGTTCTTGCCCACCAATATTGCACGTACCTTCAACGATTATATCGCACTTTTCCCAAGAAGCATCTATATCACCGATGGCCAATGTACGCGGTGTACCAATGATCTCACCTTTTTCATAGGCCACTTTCGGATGTACGATTACAGGTAATTCTTCAATATCTGTGTGAATGGATCTGACCCCTTTTCTGGCAGCTTGTGGACTGGAAGCGATCACAACTGCTAAAGGTTGGCCGGCAAAATGCACTTTTTCCTCCGCCAACAAGGGTTCGTCTTGGATAATGGGACCAATCTGATTCTCTCCAGGAATATCTTGAGCTGTAAGTATTGCTACAACACCCCGAATGTTTTTGGCATCAGTAAAATTAAACTGCATGATTTTACCATGAGCGACAGGAGAGCCATAGATAGCTGCGTATAGCATGTCAGCAGGCTGTGGGACATCATCTACATATTCTGACTCACCGCGCGTATGTAAAGCAGCATCAATGTTTTTCATAAAATTCCTCTGCAGAAAGGCTTTCAGGGAAAAGAGTGATGAAAGATTTAATAACAAGTTGATGGGCTAATAAGCGCTTGTATTCCATGCTCCCGCGAACATCTGTAATAGGTGAAATTTCTTGCTGTATCAATTTGGCCGCTTTTTCCACTAAATTTTTAGATACTGCTTGTCCTTTTAACATTGAACATGACTCTTTCATATATAAAGGAATAGGAGCTATACCTCCAATAGCCAAGCTGATATCTTGAATAAAACCGTCCTGTCCTGTTACACTCATCGCCATGTTTACAGAAGCAATGTCTAGACATTTCCGTTTGGATACCTTTTCAAAATGGATCTTTGATTCAGTTGCAGAATTTGGAATCAGGATTTCTGTTAGAATTTCAGAATCCGTTTTATCCATTTGTTTATATCCATTATAAAAGGAAGTGAGGGGTACTATCCGGCTCCCGGATCCATTTTGAAGGACCAGTTGTGTATCCATTGCCAAAAGAAGAATTGTCATGTCTCCAATTGGAGAAGCATTAATGATATTACCACCCAAGGTTGCCCGATTCCGTATCTGCCAGGAAGCATTGAGAAACATATAATCATCAATTTGAGGTATGATTTCTTTGATATACGAATGAAAAGCAAATTCCTCGAATGTTGTTAAAGCGCCTACATGAATATGTCCATTATTTTTGGAAATCCCCTTCATTTTCGGATGGAGGCTCAAGATACTAACAGAAGATTCGGGTAGTTTTTCACCTTCCTGGATATAGATGTCAGTTCCTCCTGCTATAAAATATTCTTTCGCTAACCCGTCTGGCGAGATAAGGGGTGGTATTTTCTTTAATCGATCAAAGATATTTTTGAAATAGTTGGGAAGAAAGCCTTTTTCAATAAGTGAATCAAAATNAATTTTTTTNCCGATTGATTCCTGGAGATGGGATTCACAAGCNTTTAGGGATCGGTANCCAGTACAACGACAAAGATGTCCGCTCAAAGCTCGCATGACTGAATACTGCGAAATACTAGAATCTTTCCCCATTAGACCAGCAGTCAGGGAAACCACAATCCCCGGAGTGCAGAAACCGCATTGAGTGGCTCCTTCTTTAACAATGGCTTCTTGAACAGGGGAGAGTTTGTCAAGATTTAAACCCTCAATTGTAACCAGGTGTTTACCATGGAGTTCACCAATAGGCATAAGACAAGATGTTATAGGTTTATATGAAACCTTTTCATTTACAAGCTCACCGATGATTACTGTACATGCGCCACAGTCACCTTCCCGGCACCCTTCCTTGGTCCCCATTAGCTTCTCTTTCTGACGAAGAAAATCCANCACGAGTAATCCCGGATGAGCGTCAGTAATCACCTCATNATCGTTAAGTATAAAATGGGTATTAACAATCATTTTANCTAAGATACAAGTATATCAACATACGTTGCTAATATAGCGTTTTATCAGCTTTAGCTGCCCATGCTTTAAAGGCAGNTTTACCTTCCTCTGCAAGNATTTGAACTGCAGGAATCTTTCTTTGATTACTGTTTTTAGTCAATTCTTCATAAAAAGATTTATCATCGAAACCAATCTCCCGGGCATCCTCGCGGGTNTTGGCGTANTATATTTTTTCTATACGAGCCCAATAAATTGCTGCNAGGCACATAGGACAGGGTTCACAGTTGCAATAGATCTCAGCACCCTGGAGGTGAAAATCGCCTAGGGTTTTGCAGGCATTGCGAATAGCAACGATTTCGGCGTGGGCTGTAGGATCATTAAAAGAAGTTACTTGATTAAATCCTTCAGCAATGATCTTGTTGTTCTTGACAATAACAGCACCAAAAGGACCCCCACTGTTTTCCATCATCTTTTCCTCGGAAAGCTGGATGGCTCTCCGTAAAAACTCTTTATTCCTTGCAGACATAGTCAAATTGATATTCTGGAGCAAAGTTAACGGAGAATGCGGGAATGGTAACAGTAAAACATAGTGGCTCGGGCCGGAATCGAACCAGCGACACATGGATTTTCAGTCCACTGCTCTACCGACTGAGCTACCGAGCCACAAAATTGCTGCAAAAAAGCCGCTAAAATTAGCGGCGATAATATCCTTCATGCAAACGCAAACTCACCTAATTTAAAGTCCTTGCCGCTTCAAATGTGAACATCTATTTTCCCAAGCTTTTTTTGCAATACATATGGAAATTATACTGGCATCGCACAACCTCCATAAAATGGAAGAAATGAAAGCGGCCTTAAAGGATCTTCATTTTGAGATCAAAACGCTGAATGACTTTCCTGAAATAGGTGATATTCCTGAAACAGGAGCAACGTTGGAAGAAAATGCTTTGCTTAAAGCGCGAACCGTAAATAAGCTCACTGGACTTCCTGCAATAGGAGACGACACCGGTTTGGAAGTGGATGCACTTGCTGGTGAACCTGGAGTGTATTCTGCACGATATGCAGGTGAAAATGTTACATATGAAGATAATGTAAATAAAATTTTAAATGAGATGACTCATATACGTGAACATGAAAGAACTGCTCGCTTTCGTACAGTGACTGCTTTTGTAGATGGTTTTGATGAAATTACAACCGCAGGAAAAATCGAGGGATTGATTACAAAAGAACCAAAAGGGACAAGCGGATTTGGATATGATCCGGTATTTTATATCCCAGAAATGAAATGTACATTTGCGGAACTTTCTACAGAGGAAAAGAATAAAATAAGTCATCGTGGACACGCGTTACAAAAACTTAGTAAACTTTTATCCGCTCATTGGAGCGCAAATGAAACAACAGGAGTATAACTTATAGACCTACCGCTATCGGATTGACCCCCGTGAATCGGGGCTGAAAACACCGAAAATAACTATCATAGGAGTCCCTTTTGTATAAAGGGTATGCGGTCATATTAGTGCTTTGTATGGCCATCTCGGCAAATTTTGCCCAAGATGGTCAATCAGATTCGTCTGTCCAAGAATTACATGACAGCTTTATCCTCGCATCTGATTATATAACGCCAGCATTTCCAGATATTCCAAAACCTTTAAGCCTGCTTGCTGATACTATATTGACTCCTCTGGGCTGGATAAAAGCTGATTTTGGAGAACGTGATATTGAAATTCATATTGATCGCGATTGGCAATACATCACATTAACTGAATATATTGATGATGAAATTTTTCGTATTCCATTCACCGCACCAGTGGATTGGTATTTTGTTCATATGATCAACGTCAAGCGTCGCATTATATTTACGGATAAGGTATCATTAGGGAGTGAAGATATAGTTGCAGAATCTCGGCGAGGAGGTAAAGGCATTACCTTTGATCTGGTGGATATGGGTGCCTTGGGAACAGCTTCATTGCGTGTTAGAGGAAATATCAATATTTCGGGAAAGATGGTTTTCCAGGATCAGGAATTAGTGCGCTCCAGTTTGGCTGAGTCCCAGAATACTCATCTCGAATTTGATCAAAAACAGAATTTGAATGTAGAAGGAATGATCGGTGATCGCATAACTGTACTCATGGATAATGATTCTGAACGGGATTTTGACTGGGAAAATAATATCCGTATTTCCTATGAAGGTGCAGAAGATGATATTATCCAAAAGATCGATGCAGGAAATATTTCACTTTCTTTACCTGCGACTCAATTTGTGACATTTTCAGGACAGAATAAAGGCCTGTTTGGTTTGAAAGCCGTTTCAAAACTAGGCCCAATAGATATTACAACTATCGCGTCTATTGAGAAAACCAAGAAAGAGCAGCAGGAATACAAAGGAACAAGTGAAGCCCAAACACTGCGCATCAAGGATTACGAGTATATCAAATATCAATATTTCTTTATAAACAAATTGTACCGCAACGGCGCCCAAAATCAGCCGACGGAGTATATGGGTCAATCCAATAATATCCAATATATCCCGCCGTTTTATCCACTGGTAGACGGCCTCCACCGCATAGGGCGCTACGCGGTACGCAATTTTGAATTATACCGCATGGACAATTCCACAGATCCTACAACAGAACCAGGGTCAGCCTATGTGGATATTGATAATCCATCTGATGATGACCGCAACAATGTCAATTTCAAACGGCTTGAAGAAGGGCCAGATTATACTATCAGTAGAGATTTGGGCTTTCTGCGCTTAAAAAATCGTTCAGCTGATAATGTACTTGCATGTCATTACATTATTGTGGAACTCGATGTCAATAATCGTAATTCGGTAATTGATACTGTTTTGGCTATTGGGCATGGTGTTATAGAAGATGATTCCACCCTGGCGTTACAGATGATAAAACCAGAAAACCTGACGCCATCGCATGAATTATGGGATCTTATGTTTAAAAATGTGTATTACTTGGGTGCGACTAACATTAATCAGGAAGGGTTTGNTGTTAAGATCTGGAATACGGANTTCCAACCAGATAAATATTATGACCCCAATGGAATTGAGTATATTACCCAGTTTGGGCTGGACAGTGTTGATACCTCGAATGAACTGAAAAGTGATAATATCATTGATATGTTTAATCCAAACATCGTCAGCCTGACAACAGGTGAATTGTTTTTTCCTATTTATCATCCTTTTACAAATGATTCATTGGAAGGGGGTAATGCCAATCCTGATCTAGATGGTGTTTTAGGTGTAGGAAAAATGTATACGTCAACCATTACCGGTGAAATCACCCAGGATAAACATTGGGAAATTGAAGTTGAATACACCAACAAAAGCTCTACTATCAATTTAGGATTCATGATTGTAGAAGGCAGTGACCAGGTATTTCTGGATGGTGTAGAACTTAGACGCGGGCAGGATTATCAAATCGATTATTTCAGTGGAACACTGATCATGAGCAGTGCCGCTGATCCCAATGCAAATCTCAATATTTTATATGATAAACATGAATTAGTGTCCTTTGATAAGAAAACCATTATTGGAACACGAGCCCAAATGGATCTGGGTGAAAAATCGTTTATTGGTGCTACAGCATTGTATTATAACCAGACTATAATGAANGAAAAAATTGAAGTGGGGTATGAACCCATGCGCAATTTTATCTGGGATTTGAATGGGCGATATCAACTCGATTTTGATGGCTTAACCCGTGCATTGGATCGCCTGCCAATCATAGAAACAGAAAAAGTATCCGCATTTTCTATCGAAGGAGAAATAGCACAGGTATTACCAAATCCAAACCCCATCAATAATTCAGCAACAGATGATCCAAACGGTGTAGCGTTTATTGATGATTTTGAAGGNTCTAAACGCNCGACNTCCATCCCGATNCAACGGCGNTACTGGAAAGANTCATCCGCNCCATTGNTTTTAGNNNATGAACAATTAAAACAGCGTAATCGAGCTAAAATGGGTTGGTATAATCCTTATGTTCAAGTCCGGACAAAAGACATATGGCCCAACCAATCAACGTCTATCCGCGCCCAGAATGAAACCACAGATATATTAAACTTAAATTATAGACCCAGAGATTTACACAGTGGTATAATACAAGATTCTTTATGGGCTGGCATAACAACACCATTATACTCAGGTGATTACGACCAAACCCAAACCAAGTTTTTTGAAATTTGGTTATACGGAGAAAAAGGGAAATTGACCGTTAACTTAGGCAGGATTAGTGAAGACCGCGATGGGGATGGTCAATTGGATACTGAAGATGAAAAAGTAGCCGGTATGAATGGCGATGGGCTATTACAAGATCAGGAAGATATCGGTTTGGATGGCTGCATAGACGAATACGAAGATGGCTGGGGCGGTTGTATCGATACATTTTATGTGGCTGTTGTGGATGATCCACTATGGGCTGATATTGTTTATACAGGTTTGGATCGCAATCTGGAAGATCCTAATAATGATAACTGGTCGTACAAAGAAGGCAGTTCTGATTTTTCAAAAATTAATGGAACTGAAGGGAATGCCCTGGATACCGGTAAATATCCTGATACAGAAAGCCTGGATCGTTCTTTTGAATTATTGATCGTGAATAAATATTTTACTAAATCATTTTTCCTTACCGATACTACATATTTAGCCGGCCGTACAAAAAAATCCAATGGTGATTATACTGGCTGGAAATTATACCGTATACCTTTGAACCATTTCAGCAGGGTGGATTCTAGCATGAGCCCGGAATGGACAGAAATTCGCCATTTATCTTTGATCGTTTCAGATACTGGAAATGTCAATATTAATGTTGCCAAAATTGAACTGGTAGGTAATGGATGGCAGGAATTGGGTATTGCTTCAGATTCATCCAATACATTTACGAAAGAAAATGCGGATAGTGTTTTTGCTATTGCTGTCGTCAATACAGAAGACAACGACAATTATGTTCCTCCAGAAGGTGTGAAAGGAGAATATGACAGACTAAATGATATACGTTCCAAAGAACAATCGCTAGTGATGAAATTCACTGATCTGCCTGCAGGGTATAGCGGTGCTGCTATGAAGAGTCTGATGAAAATATCCGGCGCGAATTATTTGACCTATGATAAATTAAAAATGTATGTTTATGGTGAAACTCCAAACCAATGGATTGGCAAAGAAGAAACAAGTGTTGAATTTTTTCTACGTTTTGGACAGGGCAATAATTATTACGAGTTTATCCAACCCGTTTACAGCGGCTGGGATGAAACGCGAGGGAGGAACTCCATTGAAATTGATCTGAATTGGCTGACCAAATTAAAGCTTCAGGATTCGTCATCTGTGAGCAAATATGAAGAAACAGATATATACGAGATTATAGATAATGACCGCTATTATACTTTTACAGATGAAGATGGAAACGTATCTGGAAAACAGATCCATATCAAGGGTAAACCGTCTCTTTCAAGCATTCAATTTTTTACTGTGGGGGTGCGTAACCAGGCTGATGAACCCATTACAGGTGATGTATGGCTGGATGAACTGCGCTTAAGTGGTGTGAAGAAAGATCGCGGTGTTGCTATGCGGGTGCAGTCCAAATTCAATTTAGCGGATCTGGCGACATCCACTGTTTCTTACAACAGAAAAGATGCCGATTTTCATGTATTGCAGCAACGCTTAGGCAGTAATACAAATTCAGAAAATTTCAGAGTGAACACTAATGTGCAGTTACACAAATTAATGCCCAAGTCCTGGGGTTTGAATATTCCATTAAACACAACCTTTTCACACTTGGAAAATAGGCCAAAATATTTCCCTGATTCAGATATCCAAGTGAATCAGAAAAATGTCCCTGATTCCATTATGACCAGAAAACAGGAAATATCTTTCAGTACTTCTTTGACCAAGTCCAGTAAGTCGGATAATAAATTTATAAAATCAACACTCGATAAGATTAAACCCAGTTTTACAGCTTCTCAGTCCAAATCTTCTGACCCACTAAACTCAGAAGTTTTGAACGAAAAATATTCTGGAAAAGTAAACTATTCATATCCATTCAGCAGGGATAATTATATCACACCATTTAAATGGCTTAAAGATGTTCCCTGGCTCGGTGAAAAACTGGGCGAAATGAATGTTTATTATACACCTTCTGCATTTAACACCAGTTTTAATATTAATGAATCCTTGTCACAAACGACAAAACGTGTTGGTCCCCGTTCTGATAATTATTCTTTTGGCTTAAGTCGAAAATTCTCACTTGATTACAGTTTGACTGATAAACTGAAAGCAAAATACTCCAGAACAATTACCAGTGATCTCAAGGATTTTCGCGGCTATGCCTGGATAGCCATAAAAGAAATGGATGCTGGTGTTGTAGAAAATATTAATGAAAACCTGACGACATCATTTAACCCACAATTGTTCACTTGGCTCAAACCAAACTTTAACCATAGTGCCGCCTTCCGCTGGAATAAACCACGCGCCAGTACGATAGATGGTGCTACAATTGGAACCCAATTACGTTTTTCATCGAGCTTCAATATTTTACCATCTCAAATGTTCGAGTTATTTTATAAACCACCTTCAAAATCAAGTTCGAGGACTGAAAGCAACAGGCGCAGAGGCCGCGATAAAACTAAAGAGAAAGAGATCGAAGAAACCAAAACTGACCAAAAGGAAAATGCTTTCCTGACATCTTTTCATGGAATAATAAAAAAAGTGAATCCCATCAGTTTCTCCTATACAGAAAACCTCAATCGTACAGGCCGGGGAGTTCAAGGAACGATACCTACTGGGTATAAGTTTGGCTGGCTGCCTGATCACGAATTAAGTCATGCTGATAATATCGGATCTGATCTGGGAGCCTGGGATCATAAGCGCGATTTTTCTGTACGCTCAGGATTGAATTTTACTCGCAATATTTCTACTTCCATGAATTATGCCCAGAATATCTCCACCACCATTGGTGCATCAAATGTTGAGCAGCGCTCAATGTCCCGCGATTATTTGTTTTGGGGAGAAAAATTGGAAGAAGGATTTCCTTTCTTTGGTTGGAGTTTGCGTTGGACCGGAGTTGAGAAATGGCCTTTTATTAAAAAGATCGCTCGTACCGCAAGTATGGAACACGCCATGAATGGTAAAGAATCCCGGTCTTGGCAATTTGAGAATTTTGATGGACCAGCCATGCCGCTATTTGATCTTGATCAATTCATCAACGATTATGATGATAATCAGCGCTCATCCAGGAAAAACATCAGTTTTGCTCCCCTCATTGGATTAAACATGAACTTGAAAAAAGGTATTTCCATGAATATCCGCCACAATTTGTCTAAGTCGGTTCAGGACGAGTCCAATGGTTTGAGCGTGCGCAATGAAAAAACATGGACAGCCAGTAGCAATTACAGCTATCGGGGTGGTTTTACAATACCACTGCCTTATATGGACGACTGGCATATCCAAAATACCGTAAACTTCACGCTTAATTTTGATATGAATGAAAGCGAGTCATTGGGCAGTAAAGATGGTGGTGCAGAATTTGGTCAGACTGCATTCAACTCCGGCTGGAAAACAGCATTACGGATATCTTATTCATTTAGTTCTCAAGTCAGTGGCGGTATCATTTATGAATACAGGGAATCAGAATCAAAAACGACTGGCAAGAAAATCGACCGTGATTTTGGGTTTGATATAAATATTGCGATTAGTGGTTAATGGTAACTGGTTTGTGGTAAAAAATGAAAACGAAAAAGAAATTAATTTGCGCTTTATTCAGTTGTCTGGTTACTGTCGGGTGTGAAAATACAGTGCCCGAATTTTCCGGTGAGCGAGCCTTTCAGCATTTGGAAAAACAATGTTCATTTGGCCCGCGAAATCCTGGTTCAGCAGGATATAAAAAATGCCTTAAATACTTAATGCAGGAATTGCAATCAACCGCTGATACCGTATGGACACAACCTTTTACCTATAATGATCCGCATCGGGGAGACACTTATAATTTGCAAAACATTATTGCTCAATTTAACCCAAACGCTAAAAAACAGATTTTATTAGGTGCACATTGGGATACACGCCCTTGGTCAGATAAAGAATTAGATGTAAAAGATCAAAACAATCCACTTATAGGTGCGAATGATGGCGCCAGTGGAGTCGCTGTACTATTAGAAATCGCCCACATCTTAAAAGTAAATTCATCAGAAACAGGCGTAATAATTATATTTTTTGATGGCGAAGATCTTGGGATGGCCGGTGAAAACAGTTCCTATGCACAAGGTTCCCAGTATTTTTCCCAAAACCTGCCATTTCCAAAACCGGACCATGCAATCATTTTGGATATGGTTGGTGATCAACACCTTCATTTTCCGATCGAACGCTTTTCTTACAGCCATGCTCCACAGTTAGTCCGCAAAATATGGAAACTGGCTAATAAATTGAATTTACCGGCTTTTGACCAGTCGCTGGGTTATACGATCTACGATGATCATGTGCCGCTTTGGGAAAATGCAAACATCCCTGCCATTGATATTATTGATTTTGACTATCCACATGAATATAATAATTATTGGCATACGCTCGAAGATACCCCGGATAAATGTTCAGCTGGTAGTTTGGAACAGGTAGGAATATTATTAACCTATCATATCTATGGAATCGAATGATGAATCAGTTTTACTTTTTTTCTATGCGTAAAACCTTTTGGCTGCTTGCGGGGCTAGTTTTGTTCATGATGGGTTGCCCCAGTGGCGATTCCACCGATGAAGAAGAAATTGCTTTGCTGCAGGATCTGCAGTTTAATTACCACCAAGGCTTGAATAATCTTTATTTCAGCGCTCAGGTTGAATCATCCTATCTTGGGAAAAAACTCCAGGCTGTACAAGCACTGTATTTTGGATTTGATACTACACGAATTGCAGATACGTTGTCCTTGAATGATGCAGGAATCACAGGCGACATTATTCCAAATGATGATGTCTTTTCAATCAAAGTCAGCAATGATTCAAATTATGTAACATATGTTTTAGAGCCCACAGACACAGGAAAAGTTTATGTTAAATACCTCGCTCAATTCGGAACTGAAATAAAAGAACAAATGACCAGTTTCAAAATGGGAAACCAAGGGCCCAGAATACTTTCTGTTAGTATGCCGGATACCTTACGTCGTCCTAGTGGAGATAGTGTAGTTGTGGCGACTATTGTTGTTTCTCTGACAGATNCTGATGGCCATGAAGATGTGCAAACGTGTTATCTGATGTTTCAAAAACCAGACAGCACTTTTTCCAGCGGCAGTCCGATTTCATTATATGATGATGGCAACGATGATTTTTCTATGTATTTGTGGGATGAGCTAGCCAACGATGGCAAATTTTCCAGATATATCATAATTGATTCCAGCAATCCCGTGGGCACATATACCTCATATTTTTATGCAAGGGATTATTCAGGAATTTTGTCTGAACCTTTTGTAACTACACTTGTGGTGTATTAATGAAACAGATTTTCACCAGTTTAATTTTATTTATTTCAGTTTTATTGTCACAGGCGATCACAACTGAAAAATTCATGCTTCCACGTGATTATANTCGCTTGAAAACAACAGTAGTCNCGGATACGTCTCAGCCNGGATTATTGAGNAATGTCATTTCGGAAATTCGATTACAGGGTGATACAAGCTGGGTGTGGTTAGGGACNGGGCGAGGACTTTCCAGGGTGAAAGATTCGCTCAATATAGAAACTTTTTTTACCAGCTCTGATTTGACCAATGAATCAAGTACTGCTGGTTATTTCCCAGTCGGTGGAGTATCAGCCATAGCTGTTAAAGGTGACACAGTTTTTGTTGCCTTTGCCAGTAGTGAGAACGATTTCCCCATTGGCAAGGGAGTCGTTTACACGGCCAATTCAGCCACTGAAAATCCGGTGTGGATTTATTATGATCAGCCTCTTGATGGTGCTGACGCGGAAACATTTCCTTGGGGTGGAATTGGTTTTGTAGAGGGCTTGCCTATTACCGTTGCGCAATATAATGTTACCTACGATGCTTCCATCGGCAATGGGTATGTATGGATCACCAGTTGGGCCGGCGGTTTAAGGCGCTATAAAATCTCTGACGGTAGTTGGGAGCGTGTACCTGTTCCTCAAGATGATCAGCTTACATTGATCACATGCGCTGATTCATCTTACGAAATGGTGGATGGCAAAAAAATTCTTAAGAATTATTATTTGAATCCACGTGATCCAATTGATGGCGGCAACCACAACCATAAAGCATTTTCAGTGTTATCATATAATGATACAATTTGGGTAGGTACTGCCAATGGCATCAATCGCGGCATCTTCGGAAGCCAGGGCTGTATTGACTGGCATCATTATGCCTATCCTTTTGAAAATCTGACTGGTAATTTTGTTGTCAGCATTGCCCGTCAGTATTGGAACGGCCAGCGTATCATCTGGGCAGCGACGATGAATGCCGATGACCCCACGGAACAGCGGGGTGTGAGTTATACACTGAATGATGGNGATACATGGTACACAGCTTTGGAAGGTGAACGCGTGTACAATGTCCATGCCCAAGATTCACTGGTATTTGCTGCGTCTGCAAAGGGGCTCTGGAAATCTAAAGATGGGCAAAACTGGGCATTGTTCAAGNCGGCTAAGAATGTTACNCCGCTGNAAGGNGATGAAACAATATCCAGTGAAGTGTATTCCGTCNTGTTGGATGAACGAGCATATTATAACGGACCGGTGCTTTGGATAGGTACGGGCGATGGTGTTGCTCGTTCTGCGGATCTGGATGGCAGTAATTGGGAAATATATCGGGCTGATTATGATCCGGAGAAAATTTATGCGTATCCTAATCCGTTTTCGCCGAATTCCCATAATCTGTTGGATGGCAATGGGTATGTCAGATTTCATCTAGGTAATGTGGCTTCGCCTGATGTGGAAATGGCTGTATACAATTTCGCTATGGAAAATGTTTATAATGTTACTCTTGATAGACGAAACCCGGAAACAGGTGCTATCAAGTGGAATGGTAAAGACAGTAACGGCCGTTTGGTGGACAATGGAGTATACTTTATTAAACTGAAATATTCACAAAACCTGAACGCATCTCCGAGTAATCATTGGCTAAAACTAATTGTCGTGAAATGAAGCACTTAATATCCATATTCATTCTTTGTACAATGTCATTAAACGCTGCGGACTATGCAGGATATTCAGGTGCATTTCTGCGCATGGGTACATCCGCCCGTTCCATGGCCATGGGCGGTGGTTTTACAGCAGAACTTGATCGAGGATTTACTGCATATCATAATCCAGCCAGCGTCGCCTTTTTAAAAAAACGTCAAGCTTCCTTTTCCTATCATACTCTAGCTTTGGAACGCAAGTTTATTGCCAGCAGTATTGCCACTCATTTACCGCCTACAGCGGGTGTTGGCGTAGCCTGGATCAGTGCGGGAGTAGATGACATTGACGGTAGAACTTCTGCTGGAGAAGCCACTTCAACTTTATCGACCTCCGAAGATGCTGTTTATATTAGTTTTGCCCAGCGTTTACAGAGTTGGATCAGTGTTGGAATCAACGTAAAGATCCTGTACAACCAATTGCCCATGAATGAAAGTGACCTAGTTGGAAAAGGAATAGGATTTGATCTTGGTGTCTTGATGCGGCCTGGCAAGCGTATGACAATTGGGCTTATGGTTCAAGATCTGAATTCCTATTACCAATGGAATACAGGTAAAGTCTTTGAGGAAGAAGGCCGTGTATACCGTGATGTTTTTCCTTCGATATTTAGAGCTGGTATAACATATAAGATGAGAAAACTCTATATTGTGGGTGATGCTGGAATCATCGCCGGTGAAAAATCAGATGGCTCATACGGACATTTGGGGCAATCAATACGTGCCGGTGTAGAATATACATATCGGAAGAATTATTTTTTCCGCGGCGGTTATGGAAATGGACGAATTGGAGTTGGTGCNGGGATGAATTTTTCATTTATAAAAAAGAATGANGCNTTTNTGGATTATGCTATGATTGCAGAACTTCCNGCAGGAATGGCTCATATAATTACGTATGCNTTCCATTTTTAAATTTTTCCNCCTGTATCATTTNTTGTGCATTGTATNGCACAGGTACTCAATTTTTATCTACTCCTTCAAATGGATTGGAGCTGGCAATCGGTACCAATGCTATTCAGAAAAATAGTATTAATCCGGCAGCACATTTTATACATGGCCCAGCCCCAACAATGGGTATTTCATATGGATCATGGTTAGCTGATTCCAAAATATCTACAATAAAAATTTTGTTTCCGGGACAAAATATGTCTTACGGATTTGATTTGAAATATGTTGGTTTGGATGATTTGGAATTGCGTTCTGAAAGACCAACCGATGATCCTTTAGCAACTTTTGGTGCAAGCGGTTTTGCTTTGGGCGGTTCGTTCAGCAAAGAATTAATGGGTATGAATATCGGCGCTGTTTTACGTTATGTGAGAATTGATCTATACACAGAAAACAGCAGCGGTTTTGCTGCAGATGTGGGGTTAACAAGAAACATTTCTTCTAGAATAAATGTTGGTGGTGCAATTTTGAATTTGGGAAAAATGTCTGCCCTTAGTACTGAAGAGCCCAAGTTGCCATTAAGAATTATTTCAACTGCAAATCTTAAGTATGAAATGGATCAGTTAATAAATGACATTGCAATAACAGGCGAATGGTCCAGCTTGGTAAATGGGAGCGTATTCTATGTTTCTACAGTCTCGAAATGGAAAAATATTTCATTTCATTTAAGCAGCAAACTTGCAAAAGAAATCACGGAAATTTCAGGAGGTTTAGGCTTACAATTCGGTATGTACAGATTGAATTACGGAATACGCTTTGGTTCACAGAATTTGGGACTNCCCCAGATGATTGATCTAACAATTCAACTGCCATAATATGTCTAATCAAAAAGATACAGNTGAACGTCAGCAGACAATAATCGTCTTTCTGCTGTTTATTGTGCTGATTCTTGCCAGCATTAATNTNGGCACATTTAATAAAATNAACTTGCTAGAAAAANNACCCGTTACAAAAGCNCCAGACATTGAANCGATCGAANNAGCAGCTCCAGTCAGTANCGGTAAAATTGCCATTATAATAGATGATTTTGGTTATCGGAATGACACTGTTTCTGAC
Source organism: Fidelibacterota bacterium (assembly GCA_002713385.1). GTDB lineage: Bacteria > Fidelibacterota > Marinisomatia > Marinisomatales > TCS55 > UBA2126. The sequence goes on along the minus strand of PAWC01000036.1, from coordinate 3,578 downwards.
GGGTTTTTAAATATGGGTGCGGATTTGACGTATGCTGTTATTCCCGGGCACGAATACAGTCAAACCATGTCTAAAAAGGCATTCCAATTGGGTTACGAAGTCATCGTACACATACCCATGGGAACCACTGCTCTAAACTATGGCGAAGAAGAATATATTATTAAAGCGTCCATGACCAGCGCTGAAATTGAATCAAGGATAGATAAAGTATTGCAGCACTTGCCGGAAGCAGTGGGCATGAACAACCATCAAGGATCAAAGGCTTCAGCAAGCAAGCGGGTGATGAATGTGATGGGAACTGTGTTGAAAGAGAATGGGAAATATTTTCTGGATAGCCGTACAACCAAAGAGACTCAAGCTGAATTAGTAATGCGTACTTTGGGTGTTCCTACAGGTCGCCGGCATGTTTTTTTGGATAATAATGCTGATGAAAACTCGATAAGCCAACAACTATATATACTTGCTGAAAAAGCCAAAACTAGTGGGTTTGCCGTTGGGATTGGCCATGTGAAAGAGAATACATTAAATGTACTGCAGCGGGAGATTCCCAAACTCAAAGCTGACAATTTTGAATTCGTATTTGTTTCAGAAGTAGTGAACTAATCCATGGGTATCATGTGCAAAGTAATGCGTGGCAATTTTATTGAAAGTATGCACGTTGCTTATGTTGTTGTATTGGATGGTGCAGGTCAGATAGTCAAGAATTGGGGCGATCCCTATTATTTAACTTGCGTTCGTTCGACACTGAAACCCTTCCAGGCCTCGGCGGCAGTTGCTACTGGCGCAACAAGTGCAGCAGGATTTACATCTGCAGAACTGGCTCTTATGTGTGCATCTCATAATGGAGAGGATATTCATGTTCAGACGGCTCAAGAAATGTTAGAAAAATTGGGCTATGATATGTCTTATTACGAATGTGGCAGCCATATTCCTTATGATAGAAAATCAAAAGTTGATCTTGTTAAAAATTCGCAAGAGCCGACACCATTGCAGAATAATTGCAGCGGTAAACATGCCGGTATGTTATGTCTAGCTAAATATCTAAAGGCAGATCCAGCGGGATACACCAATGTTGAACATCCTGTCCAGCAGGTTATCATGAAACAAGTAAAGAAATATTCAGAACTAGAAGATTTCCCCTTGGCCGTTGACGGCTGCAGTGCCCCGGTGCCGTTTATGTCCTTATATAATATTGCCTTAATGTATCAAAAACTTGCCAGTGTTGATTATGAAAATTTGAGCCCGCTTTATGAAGCGATGGTATCCAATCCGATGCTGGTAGCCGGAACAGATCGGTTTGACACAAATTTCATTGAAGTGTTAAAAGGTCGTGCGGTCACGAAAATTGGCGGGGAAGGGGTTATAGGTATTGGATTCCGCAATGATGATGGTTCAGTTTTGGGTATTGCTATAAAAATACTGGATGGCAATCAGCGCTGTGTGCCGCCAGTAGCCTTAGCTGTATTGGAAAATCTTAAACTGCTAACTAGTGCTGAACTTGAAAAACTGAAAAAATACAGTAATATAACCTTAAAAAACCACCGCCTGCTGGAGGTGGGATCAATTGTTATAGAAATTTAGGTGTTCACATTGCAATATTATTTAATTATCTGTTCCCTCCTTTGCAGCAGTCTGCTCGTTGGACAATCCAGTCACACATTCTTAACCTACAACTTACTCAATTATGGAGATGAGGACGACAGAGAAGATGATTTTATAACTGTTATTGAGTATGTAGAACCTGATATCATCATTGCTCAGGAAGTTGTCGGCACCAGCGGCTACAATCATTTTCAAGCGGATGTGTTAGATATTTATGCTGCCGGAGAATGGTCCGGGGCGACATTTATTAACCAGAGCGCCAGTATTGATATTGCCCTTTTTTACCGCCATGATGTGTTTTCGTTTATCAGCACAGATTTAGTTAACACCGCTCAGTCTGCCGGAACAAGGGATGTTGTTGAATGGATCATGGAGCATAATGATTCTGGAGTTCAATTCAATGTATATGGCGTTCATCTCAAGGCAAGCTCTAATCCACCCAATCCTCAGACCAGACTAGCTGAAGCAACAATTTTGCGAGACTATTTAAATGATCTGCCTGCAGGTAGCCATTTTATTGTGGCCGGTGATTTCAATATTTACAGCAATAGTTCAGCATCCGAACCCGCATTTGAAATGTTGACAGGTGAAGGCGATGATGACGATGGCCGTCTGTTTGATCCAGTGGATCGTATCGGCCACTGGCATAACAATGGTTCTTTTGCTGATGTGCATACCCAATCACCACGCAGCGGCAATTACGGCGGCATGGATGATCGTTTCGACTGGATCTTTGTTTCGGAGGCGGTCTTGTCCGAGACCTATGAGATCAATATTTTGGAGGATACTTATTGGGCAATAGGCAATGACGGCAATCATTTTAACCAAGCCATTAATGATGGCAACAATTCATCTGTGAATGATGCCATGGCCGATGCACTCCATGATGCCTCAGACCATTTACCGGTCATGGCTGTGTTTTCCTTTCCCGGTGGTGATCCATCTCCCTATCAAATTGTGATTACAGAAGTAATGGTCAATCCGGCTGCGGTATCAGACAGCTATGGAGAATGGCTTGAATTATACAATGCTGATACTGTAACGATTTCTATGCTGGATTGGCTATTGCTTGGTAGCGGCAGCGATGAACATAACGTTGATTCAATAAGCATAGCACCGGGAGAGTATATTGTATTCGGGCGGAACAACGACAGTTCAGTAAACGGCGGCTATAATGCTGATTATGAATACTCGGGCTTTCAGCTGGCCAACAGTGAAGATGAGATAATACTGATCGATGATGAAGGGCGTGTTGCGGATCAAGTAGCTTATGATTTATCATTTCCTTATTTATCTGGTGCGTCCATGTATTTAAAAAATATTGCTTCTGACAATGCCATAGATACCAGTTGGGCCATGTCTGAAACCCCTTATGGTGATGGCGATTATGGTACACCGGGCAGAGCGTGGGATGATTCCACATCAGCTGGTATTGATGATGTTATTGAATTACCGAAAGAGTTTGTTTTATATCCAGCATATCCCAACCCCTTCAATCCAACTACGACAATCCGGTTTAGCATTGCTGTAACACATGCATCGCTCCTAGAGATTTATGATATCACTGGGCAGATGGTTGAAACGCTTGTAAACGAAAGACTATTATCTGGTAAGCATGAAATAATTTGGAATGCGTCCAACCAGTCCAGCGGTGTCTATTTCGTGCGTTTGTCAAATAGTACATTCCAGCAAACGCAAAAGCTTATTTTATTAAAATAAATTTCCCAGTCTTAATTGACTTCCCTCGCCGTCAATATTAACTTGGCGAGCGCATTTTTCAGCAGGTGGACTCATCTGCTGTTTTTATCCGTGGTATTACATGAAAGTAAACTGGTATCATTTCGTATTTTTAATTTTAGTGGCTGGATTCTTAACACATCTTCAAGCCCAGTTTGCAGATGATGTCTATGATAAATATACTTCTGTTGGCCAATTAGGTTTGGCAGTTACCAATTTTGGTGTTTTGGGCAATGGCT
>PAWC01000035.1 GCA_002713385.1 Fidelibacterota bacterium | reverse complement strand
TTATATAATTCTTGTGATAAATCAAATATTTTCAGACAATCTGACGCCAATTTAACGGCTAACTCTTTGGCTCTAGCTTCAGCTTTGGCCTTTTCAGCTTCAGCTTTGTCCTCTTCAGCTTCAGCTTTAGCCTTTTCAGCAGCCATATTTTCTCTAGCAGCCTTTTTTCTAGCGGCTTTTTTTCTAGCAGTTTTTTTTCTAGCAGTTTTTTTTCTAGCAGCTTTTATTCTATCTTCTTTTTCTTTAGCAGTCTTGTTAATAGCAGCTTTTTCTCTAGCAGCTTTTTCAGCGATAGCTAATTCAGCTNCAACCTTTTCAGCAGTAGCTTCCTTTACTAGGTATTTTAAAATAGTTCCTTCCCAATCCTCCTCACCTTTTTTGCTCCAAGCTACAGCTAATTCAGCGGCTAACTCTTTAGTTCTAGCTTCAGCAGCAGCTTTTTCAGCAGTAGCTTCATTTATTAGGTATTCTAGTATAGTTCCTTTTCCTTCCATTTCACCGTTTTCATTCCAGGAAGTCCATATACCAACTATATTCCCATCCTTGTAAGTTCCTTCTCTATACTTCTGTCCATTCTNATACCATTCAGTCCATATACCATCTTTTATAGGAACACCATATCTATTTACACCCTTGTATGTTTTTTCTTCCTTTTTCTGTCCATTTTCATAAACATTTATAGATTTTACTAATTCATACTTGCCATTTGATTCTTTATAGGTTTTGTAAGACTTGGGTTTACCACTTTTATAAAACTCCATTCCTTCATATGTCTGTCCAAATGAAACAGCAGTTATCAGCAGAATAACGATTAATAATGTATTTTTCATTTCAATTAGTNTTAACTAATTAAGGTTTTGGCCAACCCAACTTGTCCTATGTTGTTGCTTTCAGAGNCTGCTGACAGTATTCAGGAAGCCTCTGATATTATAAAGTTAAACTACTCCTGCTGACGGCGAATAAATGCCGGTACGTCCAGTTCATCACCATAAATAACAGTATCATCGAATTGGAATTTTGAAGCCGGAGGTTGTGTTATTCCAGGTTGTACTGGTTCATGTTCTTCAACGATCTTTTGATTGAACAAGGGAACATTTTCCTGTTCAGCCAATATACGGGCTTGTTTTTGTTTGGGACGTACAATAACCTCATTTTCTTCCTCTTCCACTATTTTCGGTGCCTTGTGGCTGAAGCCGGTGGCAATGACTGTAACGCGAATTTCATCAGTCATTTTAGGATCTATCACAGCACCAAAAATAATATTGGCATCGTTACCGGCTTCCTCGAAGATAATGCTCGTTGCTTCATCCACTTCCATGAGCGCTAGGTCCGGGCCCCCTGTAATATTGACTAAAACGCCTTGAGCACCACTGATGGATGAATTATCTAATAATGGACTGGAAATAGCCTGCTGGGCAGCCAAAACGGCTCGTTCCTCTCCGCCGGCAACACCAGAACCCATGATGGCTTCACCCATGTTTTTCATGATGGTTTCCACATCAGCAAAATCCAGGTTAATCAAACCATGAACATTGATTAAGTCAGAGATTCCTTTTGCCGCTTGATGCAATATTGAATCAGCAAGCTTGAAAGCCTCCACGACTGTGGTATTACTATCTACAATGGACATGAGTTTCTGATTGGGAATGGAAATGACCGTATCGCAGGCTTTCCGCAAATCAGAAAGGCCACCCATTCCGCGGTTCATGCGTTTGGGTCCTTCAAAATTGAANGGCAGAGTAACGATACCCACTGTCAGTATTTCAAGCTCGCGGGCCAATAGAGCTACGCTGGCTGNGGCTCCNGTACCTGTTCCGCCGCCCATTCCGCCGGTGATGAAAACCATGTCGGCCCCTTCAAGTATGCCAACAATCGCTTCACGGTCAGCTTCAATGGCATCACGGCCGACATCCGCTTTTGCACCGGCACCCAGGCCCTTGGTCAGGTTTTTTCCAATTTGAATTTTGTGTTTAGCAGCATTGTTTTCCAGGTCTTGAGCATCGGTATTTACNGCGATGAAATCAACGCCTTGCATACCGGCCTGGATCATGCGGTTCACGGCATTTCCACCAGCGCCGCCAACGCCAATGACTTTTAGCTTAGCTTTCTGCTCTACTATACTGTCGAATTCAAATAACATAGGACAACTCCTCTGGTTTGGTGGTTAGGTATGTGTTTATTATTTTTTAATATAATCCTTTTATCCAGCTTTTCAGCCAGGTAACAGCTCGTTCAAAGGTGGGTTTAATGGGCTCGGGCATGGGAGCCAATTCCCGCCTCATATCATTCCAGTGCAGCAAGCCAATAACTGCTGTATGTTCCGGATTAGACGCAACATCAACAGCTCCACTAATATTTTTAGGAATACCAAGACGTACACGCATTTTTAATATTTCCTGCGCGAGGGGGACCATGTTCCGCAGTTGTGCGCCGCCGCCGGTCAGCACAACTCCATACGTTAACTGGTCTCTAATATCTGCCCGAAAGATTTCCCTGGCGATTAATTGTATTATTTCTTGCGCTCTTGCTTCAACATAACGGGAGAGTTCATGTTCTGACACTTTCCGTGCCAGTCCACCGTTTTTCACAGGCAGATCAAATTCTAATTCTGTTGAGGACATGGATGCTTTTGCGGACGCATATTTTCTCTTGATTTCTTCTGCCTCGTCCACACCGATCTGCAGCATGACAGCAATATCATTGGTAATACTNTTGGANCCAATGCCCATTACGGCAGAATGACGAATGCCGTCATTGTGATAGACAACTACTTCAGTAGTATCTCCACCGATATTGATCAAGGCAACACCCAGTTCTTTTTCATCACTATCCAGCGTTGCAAGCCCTGTTGCCAGTCCCTGGAAAACCAGCCCATCCACTTGAATTCCCAATTCTTCCGTGCAGTTNACNAGATTTTTTACCCCTGCGCTGGGAACGGTGATCAAGTGCACTTTTGCTTCCAATCGNCGNCCGGTCATACCCACGGGATCTTTGATATTATCCATGGTATCTAAAACATATTCCTGTGGTAAAACGTGCATAATATCACGGTCAGGAGGCAGGGAAAGAGCACGGGCCATTTCCATCACTCGATAAACATCTTTTTCTGTAATCTCATTTTCCACCGGTAAAGATGAGTGGTGGCTTTTTTGAATGGCAATGGCACCCTGTGTATTGATACCGCGAATATTCTCCCCGGAAATACTTAAAACTGCTTTATCCACTTTATAACCAGCCATTAATTCAGCATCTTTAACAGCGGCTTCAATAGCATCCATGAGCTTGTCACGATGGACAACGGAACCATTTTTTATTCCTGCAGAAGGGGAGCGTCCGATACCCATGAGTTTCATTTCATCTGTTTCATATGATTTTTCAGCTATAGCACAGGAAATGAATGATGAACCAATATCGAGCCCAACCCTGAGTGTTTGTGCCGTATTCATAGTCTTACCCTTCATGCGCGTACCCTGGCAATAATTTGGCGGTTATAGCGTAGATCCAGCGTGGAAAAATGATGTAATCCTTCTTGTTTGGGCAGTGATTGCTCGAATGAATTCAAAATCTGAATCTTTTCTTGAAATCGTTCCGTTCCCAAAATCACTTTGGTGGGATAATTTGCCAGAATCAGCACAAATTCATCATTGCTATTCAGAGTGATTTCTGAAAGATTATCATATAAATGTGGATAATACTCAATGATGTAATTGATAAGTTTTACCGATTCTAAAACCTTTTGAGATACGGTTTGGCGACCTTTAGGATGTAGCTCTTGCGCTGTATTGAAACCGGACATGATAGGAATAATCTCATTACTAACGTTACCAAAATCAGGGAGGACTACACCTTCTTCATCAATAAATAAAATTGGGTTCATATTCAGCAGTGCAACGGGATCCCTTTCAGTGATTTCTACGATGACTTTATTTGGGAATGTTTTACTGATGCGCGCTGCATGAACAAATGGATGGCTTTCCAGCAGTAAACTCATGTTACGTGTGTCAAGTGCATTGATTGATGTTCCCAAAACAGGAACAAGTGAATCACGGTAATCATCAGCCGGTATAATGATTGCGCCCTTAATCTCAATTTCCTTCAAGAGATTTAATCCATTGAATTTTGACCAGTTATATGAAAGGACCACCAACACGAGCAAAAGACAAGAAAGGGATGTCCCGATCACTGCACGCAGGTTCATCTGTTTCTTTTTTTTACGTTTACTCATGGTGAAAACACATTCTCTTTGAAGCCCAATGTTTTGATTTCCAATTCAAGCATAATATCAAATTTTTCTTGTACTGTTTTTCGGGCAATTCGAATTAGTTTGGCAATATCTCTTGCTTTGGCAGCGCCATGATTGATAAAAAAATTGGCGTGCTTTTCAGAAATTTCCGCGTCACCGCTGCGTGTCCCTTTCAGTCCGGCTTGGTCGATTAAATATCCTGCGGCAAGGTCTGGTTTTGGGTTTTTGAATACACTACCGGCGGACCGAAATCGCAGCGGTTGATTATCTTTTCTTCCCTGGCTGGCTTTACTGCGTTTTTCCTGTATCGCTTCTGTGGTCGTTTCCTGCAATTCAAAGTCAGCGCCAATGATTATTTCATCATCCTTGAAGGTGGAGTGGCGGTAGCTGAAATCGATCTCATCCACATTATATTCTTTTAATTCACCTGATAATGTCATGATTTCTACTTTTTGCAGGCAGTTTGAAATTTCTCCTCCAAAGGCTCCGGCATTCATGATCAACGCGCCGCCCAGTGTTCCGGGAACGCCGATCATGCTTTCCATTCCGCTTAAATTGCGCTTGACGCATTCTTTCACAATGCGCCCCAGCATGACGCCTGTTTCTGCATAAACATGGTTACCTTTTATATCCAAATGTGTAAATGATTTACCTAATGTAATAACAATACCATCAATACCTTCGTCGGCAACTAATAGGTTAGACCCCGAACCTACGAAATGAACCTGAATTTCCCCTGCGGATGCAAAATGTAAAATATTGCCAAGGTCATTTTTATCTTTAGGAGTAATATACGCCCAGGCTGGTCCGCCGATACCGTATGAGGTATGCTTGGACATGGGTTCATTTTCCAATAGTGTGCCCTGAACTCTTGCTTTTAATTCTGACATATGATCCACTTTAAGCAGCAGCCTCCAGTGTTTTTAGATGTTCGAAATACGAATCTGAATAACGCCAAATTGTACCGGCACCGATTGTTAAAACCATGTCACCCGGCTGGACGATATTATCCAGGTGTTCTGCTATGTCATCAAGGTTGGGAACATAATAAACATATTCGTGGCCGGTTTTGCGGGCAGCATTGGAGACCATAGCACCACTGACGCCGGGAATGGGCTTTTCCCGTGCCGGATATACATCAGTTACGATCAACACATCGCTTTCCTTAAACGCATCAGCGAAATCTTCATAAAATTCCTGTGTTCGAGAAAAAAGGTGCGGCTGAAAAACAGAAACTATCCTACGATTCCAGCCTGCTTTGGCGGCCTGCAATGTTGCACAAACTTCGGTTGGGTGATGAGCGTAATCATCTATAACCATAATATCATTGGAAATTCCTTTGATCTCAAAACGACGTCGGACACCATGATACGCTTCCAGGCCTTTGGCGATTGTATCGATCTTGAGCCCCATTTCCATACCCAGGGCAATGGCAGCCAATGAATTAACAACATTATGCTCACCGGGCACATTGAGTTTTATTGTGCCGTTCTCGTGCTCATGCTCCCATAGCGTATACACTGTTTGTGTTTCATTATAACAAATATTTGTCGCCCTGATATTTGCTCCTGCGCTCAAGCCATAGGTGATTACAGGGCGTTTAATCTCCGGGGTAATTTCCAATAGAGCAAGAGAATCCGCACAGGCGATGACTGCGCCGTAGAACGGTACTGCGTTGGCAAATTGAATGAACGCCTGCTGCAGGTCTTCCAGATCATCATAACAATCGATATGTTCAAGTTCAATATTGGTAATAATGCTGATAGTGGGGCGCAGCGCCAGGAAACTGCGATCGAATTCGTCTGCTTCAACAACAATAAGGTTACCTGCACCAAGTTTTGCATTCGAATCTATTGTTTTGACTAGTCCGCCTACAACCAATGTTGGATCCAGATGTCCTTCTGACAACACGGTACCGATCATGGAAGAGGTCGTTGTTTTCCCATGTGTTCCTCCGACGCCAATGCTTGTTTCTTTAACAGCAATTAATTCTCCCAGCATTTCCGCTCTGCGGATAACAGGAATGTTTTTTTCATAAGCCGCCTGGATTTCGGGGTTATCTTTTTGGACAGCGCTGGAATACACCAATACATCAGCATCCGTAAGATTAATGACACTGTGACCCATATGCACATCAGCTCCAAGGCGAATCAGTTTTTCGATAATAGGCGATTCGGTGATGTCAGAACCGCTTATATCAAAACCGAGATTTAATAATAATTCAGCGATACCGCTCATACCAATCCCGCCAATACCAACAAAATGGACTTTTTTCACACGGCGAAACATCAGGCGTTAACCTTTTTTAAAATATAGTCAACAATCACTTTTGTTGCGTCCGGCTTACCTAAACTCTTGGATTTGTAAGCCATTTCATTTAGAACATTTTCATTATTTATTAATGATGAGATCTTATTAGCTGTCAAACGTGGATCTAATTCTGCTTCCAGGATCAATTCAGCGGCGCCTGTATCTGTCATTGATTGCGCATTATGTGTTTGGTGATCAGCCGCAGCTGAAGGTAACGGTACGAGTATGCTAGGCAAACCACAGGCAGTTAATTCAGCAATGGTTAAGGCACCGGCACGAGAAAAGGTCAAATCAGTTAAAGCGTATGCTGATCTCATATCATTGATAAAAGGAACTATCCGAACAGTTTCAGATTTAAATTGTTTATATTTATCAAAATTGTGTTTACCAGTTTGCCATAGAACTTGAATATTATCTAATTGTTCGATCATCCTTGAAGTACATTGATTCAATGCTTCAGACCCTTGGCTGCCGCCAAAAACAAAAAGTGTTTTTTTATCGGCGATTAAATTGAATGCCTTTCTGGCGATCATGCGATTCCCATTAGCAATGTCTTCCCGGATCGGGTTGCCTGTGAAAAAACAGTTTTTTTTTTAATAAAGCCATCCACTTCATGAAAAGCTGTAAATACCGTTTCAGCACTTTCAGCAAAATGCCGTGTAGTGATTCCGGGATATGAATTCTGTTCCTGGATGAAAAACGGAATTTCCTTTTTTGCAGCAGTATAAAGGGGCAGGGCAGAAGCATAGCCACCGGTACCAATCACTGCATTTGGTTTTAAATTACTAAATAGTTTATGGGTCTTCATCTTCGAAGAAAGCAATCTGCCGGGCAGTAATGCATTGCGTCCCAGTGATTGCAATGAAATGGATCGCTGCAGTCCGCGGATGGGAAGAAGTGTATGTTCAACATTCATTGCCGGAAGTTTTTCAGCTTCGATTCCAAAAGTTGAGCCCATATAATGAATATGTGCATCAGTACGTTTTTTTAATTCTGCACCTATGGCCAATGCCGGATAAAGATGTCCTCCCGTACCGCCGCCGGCAATTATAAATATCTTTTTAGCCATAAATTCGTTTCCTCCAATCAGCATCACTGTTTACAGACCTTTTGGATTGGCTGATATTTAATAGGATGCCCAGACTGGCTAAATGAACCACAACTCCCGAACCGCCATAGCTTATAAGAGGCATGACTAAACCTGTTGTGGGGACAAGGTTTGTCACTACAGCTGCGTTGATGAAAGCATACAAAATAAAACTGCAGGAAATACCCAAAGCAAGCATGACTCCAAATATGTCTGGGCTTGCTTTGGCAATGTGAATACCTCGTTGAAAAATGAACATGAATAATGTCAAAACAAATAGAGTACCAATGAGACCTGTTTCTTCACCTATAATCGCAAAAATGAAATCAGTGTGGGGAGTGGGAAGGAAATAGTTTTTTCCATAACTATTTCCAAGTCCTAATCCAAAAAATCCGCCGTTAGCCAGACTGATCATCGATTGCTTGATCTGATGCAAGTTTTCTGGTCTGACAGTTTCTGGATTTAAAAATGACTCAATTCTGCTTCGCATATAGTCCCAATTCATTATAACAATTGATAGAAATGTCAGTGAAACTCCCGCAGTAGCCATCATGTGCTGCACTTTGGCGCCACCAAGAAAGAGCATTACGAAAGAAATAATCAGAATCATAGTTGTGGTGCTTAAATCCGGTTGAATTATTACTAGAATAACAATGGAGCCAATAGCCAGTATGCATGTTAAAAACCCATTATAAAAATCTTTTATATGCTCTTGTTTTTCATGAATAAACGCCGCCAGAAATATGATCAGTGCGATACGAGCAATATCACTAGTTTGAATTGAGACAGGTCCTAAATACAGCCAGCGCGAAGGTGAAGATGTCCCTTGAATCATATTCATAACCAATGTCAAAACCAATAAACCAACTGCACCGCCCAATATGTGAAATGACCATTCTTTGAGTTTGCGATAATCAACCATCATGAAAAAAAACATGAACACGACACCTAACAGCAAGCGCTTTAGATGAGCTTGCAGATATAACGTGTCCGTTCGGCTGCTGGTGATCTCCAATGAGCGAATTGAACTGGCGCTGAAAAGCATCACAGTGCCAAACACACAAAGGACAACGATCGCCCCCAAGAGAAATTTATCATATTTTTTTACGATAATATTCAGGTAGCTCACGCGAATTCTTTTAACCCTTGCACCAGTTCCCGGAAAACATCACCGCGATGCTCAAAATTGTCAAATTGGTCAAAACTGGCACAGCCCGGAGACAACAGGACGACGTCCCCGGGTTGTGCATTAGAATGGGCAACCTCAACGGCGGACTTAAGACTTCCGCAAGAACGCAGTCTCACCGCATCCCCTAATACCGTTGCGATCGCTTCTTCTGACTCACCCATGGTAAGCACTTCTTTCACTTTGTGGGTATGTGGGTATAGTGAAAGAAAATCTCCTCCTTTATCTTGTCCACCCAAGATGAGCAGGATTGGGCTATCGAAGCTGTCCAAGGCAACTTTTACCGCATCAACATTGGTTGCTTTCGAATCATTTATATATGCAACACCATTAATTTCTCCAACATGCTCCAACCGATGTGGGACTCCGCAAAATGATAACATAACATTAGCAATCCTGGATGACGCAATGCCCAATAGGCTAGCCGAGGTAGCTGATCCGAGGTAGTTGGATAGATTGTGCTTACCAGGCAATGCGATGTCATCCAGGTTGATCAGTATGGCGTGCTCCTGATCATAAATCTTGGTTGCGTTTAGCTTAAATAAAACATTGGTATCAAATTTCAAACTAAAGGGAATCTTTTTTGCCTGGGCCGGTGCGATCCGTTCAGTCAGCAATTCATCATCCCCATTGAAAACCAGGAAATCATCTTGGGTTTGATTAGACCACATATTCATTTTGGTCGCAACGTAATCATCCATATCATCATAGCGGTTTAAGTGGTCAGGGGAGAGGTTCAGAAATAGTGATATGTAAGGTTTAAAATGCCGAATAAATTCCATTTGAAAACTGGAAATTTCTAATACATGAACGCGATTAGGGTTTTGATTAGTTAAATCATTGCGAACAACATCTGCAAATGGATTGCCGACATTCCCGGAAAGCACAGGATCAACATCATCAGTCTTGCACATTTCATACAACATGTGAACAGTGGTCGTCTTTCCGTTCGAACCTGTGACCGCCAGGATCGGTGCCATGGTGAACCAACTGGCGAATTCAATTTCACTCACGATAGGAATTTTATTATTTTGTGCATTATTAATGATCTCTGAATCCTTGGGCACACCTGGCGAAATAATCCATAGATCCGCTTCATGGATCTTTTCAGTATGTCCACCTGTTTCGCCAGCCATACCTTGATCCATTAGTTTTTTTAATGCATTTTGTACTTCTTCCGAATCTGACACATCACTGATAAATACATTGGCACCCAACTCGTAAGCCAGCTGTGCAGCAGCAATACCACTACGCGCTAGACCAATAACAGTTACATTCTTGCCATTTAGATCGATCGTATCTTTTCTGGAAATATCCATATCAGAAAACAAAAAATATTGCTAATAAAGAAACGATAAAAATCACAGATGTGATTGTTAATAAAATGATTTGCAGCCACGGATAATGTCCTTCTTCTTCGTAATAATCCATACTAACGAATCTTGAATGTGGTAAGTGAGAATAATGCTAACAGAAGGCCTATGATCCAGAAACGGACAACGACCCTGGATTCAGGCCAGCCTTTTAATTCAAAATGATGATGAATGGGCGCCATCTTGAATAGACGCTTTCCTGCGCCTCGCTTGTTTTTTGTATATCGATAGTAAATCACCTGGAGCATGACAGAGACGGCTTCCCAGACAAAAACACCACCAATAATGAACAGCAATAATTCTTTCTTAAGCAGCACTGCAAGAGTACCTAATGCTGCGCCGGTTGATAAGGAACCCACATCACCCATAAACACTTCAGCCGGTGTCGCATTGAACCATAGATAACCGATGCAGGCGCCGGTAATTGCGGCAGTAAAAATGGTAAGCTCTCCTGCTCCGGGAAGATAGATAATATTCAAGTAACTGGAAAAATCCGCACGGCTGCTGATGTAAGCGATGGCGGCAAAGACAGTAAAACAGGTAGCCAGCAGCCCCGCTGCCAGTCCATCCAAGCCATCGGTCAGATTGACAGCATTAGATGTTCCAGTGATCACTAATATGATAGCCAGCGGATAAAAATACCCAAAATCCAATTCCAGGTTTTTGAAAAAGGGCACGCTGGTTACGCTTTTGAATTCTGCAAAAGTAGGATTATTAAATATCCAAAAACTGATGATAACACCTAAAAGTACTTGGCCAATGAGTTTATAGCGTGCCACCAGCCCTTTTTTCATTTTCTTTACGACTTTTAGGTAATCATCCATCAATCCGATAATACCCATCCACACCAGGGCAAACATTACAATCTGGATATAGACATTGGTCAAATCTGTCAGGAGTAAGGTCGGGATGAGAACTGAACAGATAATCATAAGTCCGCCCATGGTCGGTGTGCCGCGTTTTTTTTGGTGGCTAGCCGGGCCCTCATGACGAATCTCTTCACCGATTTGATGCTTGTGGAGCATACGAATGATCCAAGGCCCGATCAGAAAAGTGAAAATCAATGCCAGGATTGCTGCGGCTGCAGAACGGAAAGTGATATATTGAAAAATATTAAACGGTGAAAAAACGTCACGTAAAGGATAGAGTAAATGATACAGCATCAGTTATTTGCCAACCCTTCAATGATGGTTTCCATGGTCATGCCGCGAGAGCCTTTTACCAAAAGTTTATCGCCTGCTTCTATCCATTTTTTTAATGATGTTAGTAGATCTTGTTTTGAATCAAAATGCTGATGATAAACTGAATCATTCAAAGCATTGTCTGTTGTAGTCGTTTCATTGCCCGTTGAAAAAACAGCATCCAATTCCATTGCTATGCAATGTTCACCAATTTGGCGATGATGTGCTGCTGACCCATCACCGAGTTCAAACATATCGCCAAAAACCAGCACTCTGCGTCCGTTTCCGCTGAATGCTTTCAAATAATCAATTGCCGCCAGGGTAGAAGTCAGGTTAGCATTATATGTATCATCAATTATGGTTATATCATTTAAATGCTTCACTTCGCAACGGCCTTGCGGTGCTTGAAAAGATTTTACTTTTTCACGAAATGTATTCCAATCGATGCCCAAATGGATGGCTATGGCAGACGCAGCGATTATATTTTTCACAAAAGATAGGTTATGGGAACCAGTTACTATTTCTTCCGCATCGATTGTAACTGTAATTGTACCATCTTCTTCATGGTGGATATCGGCAGGAAAATCACAATTAGGTGTTAAGCCATACGTTATTGAATCACCTCTAATATTAAGTCCACGAATTTGCTCATCCGCCATGTTGACAAAAGCTATACCATCCTCCAGAATATTAAACAATGCACCTTTCGTCCGTGCCACTTCTTCGATCGATCCGAACCCTTCAAGATGGGCAGGTGCAATATTTGTGATCAACCCGTGAGTGGGTTCAGCGACATCACACAGATATTCAATATCACCAGGTTGATTGGCGCCCATTTCAATAATTGAAACTGTGTGTTCATACGCAAGCTGCAGTAGAGTCAATGGCAATCCAATGGATGTATTATAATTCCCGGTTGTGGCATGGACATGTTCTTTGTTAGCAAAAATATGTTTCAATAATTCTTTTGTGGTGGTCTTGCCGTTGGAACCAGTAATTCCAATTACGGGGATATCAAATTGCCGGCGCCAGGAACAAGCGAGACTACCCATCGTTTCCAACACATTTTTAACAACAAAAAAGTCCATCCCATTAGAAACAAGTATTTCATGCTCAACGAGACTGGCTACGACACCATTTTCCAGGGCCTGTGGAATGAATTGGTGCCCATCTGTTTTTTCTCCCTTGAGGGCAACATATAAATCGCCAGTATCGCACTCGCGACTGTCCGTAGCGATGCCTGTGATAGGGTATGTAGGTTCTTGGCCTGTATGTTGAGTTATTAAAGTACTGAAAGCTTCAGGATCAGGTAGCGTTATGCGCACAAAACTCCTCAATGATATCTATATCTGAATAGGGATGACGTACACCTTCAATCTCCTGGTATGTTTCCCGGCCTTTACCCAACACGACCAACACATCGTTACTTTTCAATTCGCTTAATGCTTTTTGTAAAGCCTCTCCCCGGTCAAGAAATACTTCATATTTTTCCGAAGATAAACCAGCAATAATTTCCTTATTGATAACCTCCTGTTGCTCAAAGCGAGGGTTGTCGGGAGTAATGTAAAAATAATCAGAATATTGTTGCACTAGCCGGCCCAAGATTGGCCGATTGGACGCGTCACGGTTGCCGCCGCAACCAAAAATTGTGATTAGGCAACCATTTTCCGGTACGAGATTATAAATTGTACTTAAAACTTTTTCATACGCATCTGGTGTATGAGCATAATCCACAATAATGGGCGCACCATTTGGTGCTGCGAGCGATTCCATACGACCCATGACTACCTTGCACGAATTGATTCCTGATACGATTGTTCCAATAGGGATACCCATGGCAAGTGCAGCCCCAACAGCAGAAAGAATATTCTCCATGTTAAAATCGCCAATGAGCGCTGATTTAAAATCGATTTCATGTTCACCAGCCGCTATCGTACCTGAAATACCATTTAATGAAGAATGAACTTCTTTAAAATGAACATCACTATTGTTCGTTACTGAAATTTTTATAATTGGTGCTGTACTTTCCTTGATCAACCGCTGGCCATATTCATCACTTGCATTAATGATTGCTGTGGCAGACAAGGGTAGAGATTTGAACAATTTAGCTTTGGCATGATAGTAATCTTCCATGGTACCATGATAGTCCAAATGCTCAGGAGTTAAATTGGTAAAAACAGTCGTTTCAAACTTTACGTCGGCGACACGGTATTGATGAATCGCATGGGACGATACTTCCATCACTACATGAGAAAAATTATCATCTGCAAGCTCCCTCAATAACTTTTGCAGATTGATTGCGTCCATTGTGGTGAGCGTTTTGCCTTGTTCATGGTTTGCTGCGATAACCCCTAATGTTCCCAGTTGTGCGGTTTTACATCCTGTTTCATTTAAAATAGAAGTGATGAGTGTCGCCGTAGTTGTTTTACCGTTTGTTCCGGTAATGCCAATAATATGCAGTTCTTTTGATGGATGTCCATAATACTCTGCAGCGATATACGAAGCTGCTTTACGAGGGTTTAATACTTTAACCTGGGGGACAGAAAGCGATCCAACATCACGTCCATTTGTTATAACAGCAGAAGCACCATTTTCCAATGCTTCCGGAATATAATCATGACCGTCAGAAGTAATACCATGAATGGCAATATAAAGATCACCCGGCTTAACATTGCTAGAATGGAGCTGAATATTCTTTATAGGTGTTGAAGGAATATCACCGTTTGAGGCGATAATTCCTTTGACGAGTTTGTTTAATGTTGGCATTATTTTAAACCTATAGTGCATATAGAACCGTCAGTAACAATAGTTCCCGGCTTTGGGCTTTGCCAGATAACTTTCCCAGACCCTTTAAAATATGTCCTTAATCCGATCTGCCTTAAAACAGTTCGAGCTCTTCTCAGACTCATGCCGCGTACATCGGGAAGATATGTATTATAATTATTTTTTTGAACGACAGGTACGACTGAAAAAGGATTGGATAGGACCACTGGTTTAGCCACGGTGTTATCCGAGGTATGAGGGAGGGGCAGACGCTCTTGTACCAACAAGTGGTCATTTTCGATAGTCTGTGGTTTGAGGAGGCGAATGGAATCGTCCATATTAATGATCCGTTCCATCACCCTGTGGAAGACAGGAGCAGCACCATGACCGCCCCAGTGGTATCCAATTTTTGGCTCGTCTAAAATAATGACCCCAACAAGTTGGGGATTATCGGCCGGTAAAAAGCCGACGAAGTTGGAAATAAATTTTTTGTCTGAATATTGCCCATCAATAAATTTTTGAGCTGTTCCGGTTTTTCCTGCTACAGACCAGCCTTTGATAGCAGCTTTTGTTCCCGTACCCGTTTCAACAACACGGCAAAGCATACCTGTCATAATGTCCATTACTTCTTTTGTAGCTACTTTTCGGATGACTTCCGGCTTTTCTGAATATACTTTTTTTCCAGATGAAGTAATGATTTGTTTGAGCAGCCTTGGCTTCATGAGAATACCTCCGTTGGCGATGGCTGCATAGGCCATGCCAAGCTGTAACGCTGTTACAGCCACTTCATGCCCGAGGGAAACTTCTGCCAGCGATATTTTGCTCCATTCTGATACTTGGTGCAGAGTTCCTGGATGTTCACCACCCAGGCTGATATGGGTGCGCATACCAAAACCCATATCTCTGCTGTAGTGGTAGAGATTGTTTTGACTTAACGTTTCTGCAATTTTTATTACACCTACATTACTAGAGTTTTCCATGATTTGAGGCATGGTCAAAATCCCGAAGTCATCCCAATCCCGAATCTTGTGCCCCGCATAGGTATAGCTGCCGTTTTCACAATTGAATTCCTGCCATAACGAGACCGTGTTCTGATCGACTGCTGCAGTCAGGGGCACAATTTTAAACGTTGATCCTGGTTCAAACTGATCGGTGATCACTTTATTGCGCTGCCAGCTTATTTCACCACGACCGGGATAATTAGGGTCAAAATCAGGAACAGTAGCCATGGCAAGAATATCACCTGTTTGCGGATTCAGAATAAGCCCCATGGCAGATATTGCATTGGTTAGTTCTAACTGCGCTGCTAGTTCTTCCTGCAAAATGGCCTGGTAATCAAGGTCAATCGTTAATTGTATGCTTGCACCATCAACTGGTGTTTTTTGAGGGAGATTTGTCTTATACATGGAATTTCCGCGGCCGCTCATTTGCCGCACAATCCAGCCCGGAGTTCCTGCTAAATCACTGTTAAATTTTTGCTCTATTCCGGCAATACCTTTGTCATCAAGGTCCACAAACCCCAAAACTTGAGAGGCAAGATTGCCGTGTGGATAATACCGGCGTGAGTCGCGCTCAACGATTAATCCCTGGGGCTTATTGATAAGTAATTTTTCGCAATGCTTTCTTTGCAGATTGCGCTCTAAATATTCGAAGCTCCTTGAAGAATTTAACTTCTTGAGATATTTATCTTTATTACCACCAATACAGGTGCTTATCCATTCTGCAAATTCCTCTTTATTATCTATTAGCGCAGGATGGACACCAAAAGAGTAGTGAATAATATTTCGAGTGAAAGCAGCATTATCTCGATCAAAAATATTACCCCGAACTGCTTTTAAGGGCTTTTGAATCATGCTTTGATTATGACCTTTTAAGCGTAGTTCTTCTCCATCAATAATTTGAATCTGAAACAGACGAACTGATAAACCAACCCAACAGAAAACAATTAATCCTGATGTGATAATAACTCGAGAACGATATTTCAGATAGGTTTTAGTCAATTGAATTCTCCATTAATACAGCATCAACATGAATTATGATTGATTCCGGATGAGCAACAACCATACCCAGTTCTTTCCGGGCAAAGGATGTGATCCTATCNACACGGTTCAGTCGGGAAATATCACTTTTTATTTCTTTCATGGAATTGTTTAATTCGGACAGAGTGGATCTTTGAATCTCGATAGCCATCATTGTTTCATCAATTTCTGTATAAACCCAGAGGTAAATGATGAGCCCGCCAATGGAGGCCACTGTCACGAGAAAAAAGGACAGGGTCTGTAAAAATTCCTTATGTCTATTGATACGTCTGTTTTTACGTNTATTCGACATCAGATCCTCTCTGCGGCTCGCAATTTTGCACTGCGCGAGCGACTGTTTGTTGTTTGTTCTGCTTTGGTAGGTGGAAGGGGTTTTTTCGTTAAAACTGATAATATATTTTCTTTATTTAGCGCTTTGAAGGCATGTTTAACCATGCGGTCTTCTAATGAATGATAGCTTATGATTACAATTCGACCGCCAGGCTCAAGGTAGTCAATGAACGAATCCAGAAAGTTCCGCAAGTGTTTCAGTTCGTCATTTACTGCAATACGCAATGCTTGAAAAATGCGCGCTAAAGATTTTTTACGATGCATTGGAGGAGTGCTTCGGCGTAAAGCTTCTTTCAAATCAGCGATTGTTTCAACTGACTTCATTTTTTTTACAGACTTTGCAATGCGTCGGGAGAGTCTTTCTTCACCATACTNATAGAAAATATCCGCAAGATCATTTTCAGAAGTATTGCTGATCAACTGGGCAGCAGTTTGACCCGCTGAAGGATCAAAGCGCATATCNAGTTTGCCAGCACTTTGGAAACTGAATCCNCGATTTGCAGAATCCAATTGATATGAAGAAAGGCCTAGATCTAAAAGCAAGCCGTTCACAGTTGAAAACGCTTCCTGTTTAAGTATGTAAGGGAAAGAGTCGTATGAGGCGTGGTGGCAAGAGAAGGCACCGTTGCTAGACAGCCGTTCGTTACAGATTGCCAGTGCCTTCTCATCGCGGTCAAGTCCTAACAGCCTCGCGGAATTCGAAAGGGTGTTGAGGAGGTGTGTGGCGTGCCCGCCGAGACCTACTGTCCCGTCGAGATAAATTCCATGCGGATCTGTGATCAGCAAATCCAATACTTCGTTGACCATTACAGGAATATGNTGTGGTGAGTGTTCCTGCGAATAGTCTGATGTCATCAGAGTATAATTTTATCTGCCAGTTCATCATATTCAGATGAGTCCATTTCTAAATTCTGTTTATCCACTTTTGCTAACACTTTTGGATCCCAAATTTCGATTTTGTTTACCATACCAATGATTAAGGCATCATTTTTCAATTGCGCATAATCCAAAAGGTTTGCTGACAGCATGATGCGTCCCTGTTTATCAAATGCAACGGAAGAAGCATAGCGTACAGTATTGCGTATAAATGATCTGTTGATTCCAGAAATAGCTGAAAGATCTTTAAGATCATCTTCAATGATTTGCCAGGCTGTGAGCGGGTATACCCATATACACGAATCCATACCCCGAGTGATCACAAATGTTTGATCATTTTCAGGCGCAAGGCTTTGGCGGAATTTCGCTGGAATATTGACGCGGCCTTTGGCGTCAATTGAATAGGAATATTCCCCTGTAAATGTGTCCTGGTTTATTGTCATACCCACAAAAGTTCGTTAATAGTTTACCCACAATCACCCATAATCTATTCTACTCTACCCACTTTAGTCAACTTATTTTATTAATAAAATGGAAAAAGTTGCAGGTTTATTGATGACAGAATACTTCAACCAATGGTTGAAGTGATATGCAGGATTAAAGTAAACCCTTAGCTATCTTTGGAGGATGTATTGCTTTACTGTGATTGTACTGGATTCAGCGAAGAACCAAATTTCAGCAGGATGATTGAACTCGACAAGTTCATCTACTTTGATTCCATTGATGTATAATGTTGTTCCAGCTGTCTGGTTCAATCGTACATAAATTTGGTTTTCAAAAGATAAGCTTTTTTCATCGCCGACAGGTAGAATACCAGCTTGGGGAGCAGAAGTGTCTGCAATGATACTGTACCAGATTCTTTCTGAAGTCACTATTTTCAGCTTTAGAGGAGGCTCGACAGCCATGGCAACAGTTTGGGAAACATTTTCCACATAATTATTCACCAGTTGGTCATTGGTGATGGCATCTGGATTCTCTGCCAGTACAATTTTGCCATTTTCGATTATAGCTGAACTCCGTTCTTCATTTATTTTTTTAATAATAAATATGGCAAATAGAAATACAATTAATAACAATCCGCCTTTAATCAAATCTTGGCGTACTTTCGTTGGTGTACGGGATTGAGAGGGTGTTTTTGTTTTATGTGTTGACTGTGGAGTTTTTAGTTCATCCGGTTCAGTTTTTTTGGGTAGACGTTTGCCAACTTTTCGTCCTTGAAAAATATCGAGCTGTCGCAGTGCTTCATCAGCATTGCCGCCAATTTCAATCACATAAGCTCTCAAAAATAAGCGAGCATAGGGTAGAGGTAATACATCAAACTGGCCGTTTTCTAGTGCAAGGAGATATTCCATATTGATCTTGGTTCGAGAGTGAATCTCGTTTAGGTCAATATTCTGGGATTCCCGCAACTCTTTTAATTCTGTATAAAATTCACTCATAATTCAATGAAAATAGCCCATTAAATTAATCGACTCAATTATTTGCTAACAATACAATTGTTGAGTTATCTAATATATTTTTTATAATGAGTATAAAAAGCTGAGAGTGGAAAGCCCATTACATTATAAAAACAGCCTTCAATTCGATTTACACATACAGCAAACCAATCTTGGATTCCATAACTCCCTGCTTTGTCTAAAGGCTTGTAAGTTTTTAAATAATAATATATATCAGAATCACTTAATTTATTAAATGTAACATTTGTTTGCTCAAAAAAAGTATTACTTATACCTTCATCAATATGGTTTAACGAAACACCGGTAAAAACAGTATGCGTTTGGCCAGAGAGTGATTTCAGCATTTTGAAGCTATCATCTTCATTTTTGGGTTTACCCAATATTTTATGATTGAAAAAGACTATAGTATCTGCGCCGATAACTAAATGACCTTTATTTCGATTGGCGATATCTAACGATTTTTCTTTAGCATAATGTTGCACGAAATCTTCAGGTTTAAAACCAAGGCTAAAATCTTCAAAAATAGTACTTGGTTGAACAGTAAACTCGATGTCGATCATTTCCAAGAGTTGTTTTCGGCGTGGTGAATTAGAAGCGAGAATTATTGGATATGGTTGAATCACTGAAATTTGGCAAGCTTTCTGATCACAGTTACACTTTCATTTCCGTCATCCGCTTTTAAGCGGTAAATATAAACACCGTTTGCCAAAGCCTCGCCATAAGCGTCACGGCCATCCCAGTTAATATAATTGTACCCGCTTGAAAATGGTTCTTCTTCGGTTATTGCGATGACTCGACGTCCACCTAAAGTATATACATCTATTGATACTGTTGCGGATGCTGTTAATTCAAAAGCGAATTGTGTTTTCGTTGCATAGGGATTCGGGAAATTCAATACATTCATAATCTGAAATTTTTGCTTGGACAGTATATATAATGAGATATTTTTTTCAGCAGGATTGTTGGCATTGTCCCAGGCCTTAATATGCAGGGTAAGTGTTTCTTTATTCTTATCGAATGGAATAGATAAAACACCTGTAGTAATGCTGTTTTCGTCATAAATAAATTTATTAGAAAGATAACTTTTTGAATCATTACTTAAATCGGTGATCATGATCTCATGTCCAACCACTCCAGTTACATTAATACCTAGTGGGTCAGAGAGCCGCAAGAACACGTCTTCATCGCTTTGTAAATGATCATTATTACGCAGTAGTCTTCCAGTTTTTGTTTCAAATGATATAATGGGTCCCTGAGTGTCTTGGACGGGTATTCCACCTTTCAGGTATACATTATTTAAAATACCCAAAGCTTCTACTGGTGGATCTGTTTCCAGTTGAATATAAACATTACATCGCGCCGGAGTTGAATAATATGAAATATCTTTTGGAATACGCATGCGTGCACTGAAATTATCTCCATTGATTGCAAACAGACCTTTAAACAATGTTGGCCCGGGGAGTGTGTATGAAATTTCTTGCGTTGTTGAATTGATGTTATACTGACGTGTGATTTCACGTTCTGCATCTGCCAGCCTGACAACGCCATTTCCGGTTGCTGTTGACGAAATATTTTGTTCACCAAATACGCGTGCAGTATCTAAAGATTTTAATGTGTCAGGATTAACGTCAGTTAAATTAACAGTCATATTGGGAATAGGTAAGGGCATTGCTGGATCCCCAAATAAATGAAATAATTCACCGCTATTGTTGCCATCTTTTACAGATTGCAAAACGACCCCAACCGGTTCATTAGTTATGTCCAGGTCAGGAAAGATGGCTTTAAATATTTTTTCAATATAGGCGGCGTTGGAAGAAACACCTATCGCCCTACTAGTCGTGATAATGGCCGCTGCGCCTTCCATAGGTTGACGTATTAATTCTTCCGCAAAAGATTCTACATCAATGAAATCAAAATGCCCCCAGGAACAGGTCCCTGCGATCCATATGGGTAATTTCATATCCGTACTTATTCGATTTATATCACCGCGATCCTGCATCAGGAGCTTCTCCTGAGCCCATTGATGTTCTGATCCATGGCCAATGAAATTGATGATGGCTGTACCTTCGGTAAGTGTTTCCATGAGTGCATCGGTTGCATCGGGTTTTACAACTCCATATGAAGATGCGTCGCTCACTTCAGGAAATTCCATTAAATATAGTTTATAAACTTCAACTCTGGGTGAAATCCAAGCAGCAGTATTTTCAGAATTATTAGTATGGCTTTTACCCAATGAAACAGAACCACCTGCGCCACCATCTTCCGGCCGTGCAGCATCATCAGCAATGAGTGTTACACGCTGACGCCAATAACCCATGACAGGATTTGTTTCATATTCAATAATTTTTTCCACGAAATCTTCAACTTCACTTACGGATTTTGCAGGATAGCGGCCTACCGCCAGATCAGGGATTCTTCCACTAATTGCTACCAGCCGATCATCAACGGCACGATTACTATAAGCACCGGTTATAATAGTTGGTACTTTGCTTGTGGATGCACCAGTAATATTTCTGTAATCGTAGTCCGTGTCTCCCAGAAGTAAAACACAATATGGCTGTGGAGCATCCCATTCTTCCTGGGTCCACTGTATGAAAGAACGTATGGCTGTCGGATCAGCATTGCCGCCGGAGAATTCATCATAAATATCCTCAAGTGCGATGAAGCGCGAACTGCCGCGATGATCAATGAGTATCTGCCCAGCGTTGAAGAATTCTTCAGGTCCAATAACGAGATGATCTACTCCCTGTTCATGATTGCGCAATGAAGTGAAATCTTGATTATTCAACAATTCCAATTCCGTGATGATTTGTACATCATTATCATCAAAAACAATGAATCTTGAAAGTGTATCAACGGGAAGATCAACTGCTATTGAATAATCATCGCCGACTGATTCTACATTTACACGTTTTGGATTTGTAATCCGTGTAATATCCCAAACAGAAGGTGTTAAAGATCCTGTAAGTGTAAAAGCGACTGTATTGCTGTGGATTGGAGCATAAAATTCAAAAGGGCTGTTATTAGCGTTCAGTTGCCGACCGTAGTTTACTGTTGCATGATCGAAATGGGGCAGGGAATAACTGGAAGTTGAATTATTGTCCAGATAAATAAGATTGACACCATCTACTAATTCTGAACCGCTGACGATAAATGATTTCGTCTGTTTGCTCAATCCGGTATAATTAAAATTTGCTTTAAGATCATCCCGGGAATTCAGATATACATCAATGATGTGCTGTGGATTGGCAATATATTCAATATCAGATGAACTGCCTCGGATTGCTATTGTAAAATCTGCATCAACTGATGTTTTAATATCATTCAACGTTGGAATTATTGTATAACTGGCTCCCCGGCCAAATGATGGACCTGTCCAGGCCAAACCACTTTTAAATGGATTGATAACATCATTTTCAATATGAAGAAATGAAGTTGCATAATCCAAAGTGAGGCTTGTTGATATAGGCGCATCAAAAGCAGTAACTCTTTTTCCACGTAATGATGAGTCATCCGGAATGAGCAGCCAATAAGTGTTTGCTGTAAAATAAATATTCTGTTGGTGGTTTATAGCATCAACATCCAAATCAAAACCGCTGGCTCCACGTCCGTAAAAGAATATTTTATCATCTGCATCCAACGATCCATTTTCCTCTCCTGAAAATTCGATTGCTGTTTCCACGAGATTTTCTGTCATAGAATTATAAGACACTGAATTGATTACAGTCGAACTGCGATCTCTCCCCAATGATGATCCGGTAAACAGCATAAAACTGCGCGGATCATTTTGTTGGAATGAACTGCTTAAATCAATTAAATCTGCACCACTGATGGAAACCATTTGATCAGCATCTACGTTGAACTTTATCCAAGTACCATTGGGAAAATTAACACTTCTTTTCTGTTTTCTTTTTTGGGGCTGAAACCAATTTTGTGCTATATCCCAATTCATTATACGCTGCTTTAAGAATGAACGTTGGTTTTTGTTGGCTCTAATTGTTTTTGACTTGTTTGATTGAAAGTATACATCAATTATGAAATTTTGAAAATAATAATTTCCATTTGCCTGTGGATGAATTTCAAGTGTAGCTGTTTCAAGCTGACGGACTTTTTGCTGGTTAATCCATTTGACACCGCCATTGTCAGAAATGTCTACAATTCCCATTTTTTGTTTGTTGAATGAGCGCACATTTATGCTGGGTAATTCGTTAGCTGGCAGTCCAATCAGGAGCGTGAGCGGTTCCAGTTTATCATCAGGATTGATGTCAAAAATAACTTCTATGGTTAATCTGTCTTTAGATGAATGTAGGGTTCGCCAATCAGTGCCGGCAGTTAAAAATGATATTAATAAAAGGTATAAAAGATATTTCGGGCCAGTTATCATATTGAAATTTACTGAGATTGCTCTGTATTGAAATTGAATAATAATTGGTGAAGTGTGTAAGTTTATCTACTGAAATCGTACGAGATTTAACAGATTCTGTTCCAATTCTATATTCAAATTTAATATTAGGAAAATCCTGTGTTTGACTTGGAAATGATTAAAAGTGTTTACAGCACTTTGGCTGCACGAGTGAATGCTGCCCGAAAAGAAGTCGGACGACCTTTAACCCTATCTGAAAAAATTCTTTATGCTCATTTATTTGCTGAAGGTGTTGAAAAATATGAGCGAGGTGAGTCATATGTAGACTTCACTCCGGACCGCGTAGCTATGCAGGATGCAACGGCGCAGATGGCCTTATTGCAATTCATGATGGCCGGGAAAGATAAAACTGCTGTTCCATCCACAGTTCATTGTGATCATTTAATCCAGGCTAAAGTTGGCGCTGGTCAGGACTTGGCGACCGCCATGGATACAAATGGAGAAGTATATAATTTTCTGGAGACAGTTTCGAACAAATATGGCATTGGTTTTTGGAAGCCGGGTGCTGGTATCATCCATCAGGTTGTGTTGGAGAATTATGCATTCCCGGGCGGAATGATGATCGGCACCGACAGCCACACAGTCAATGCCGGAGGTCTGGGCATGATTGCCATCGGTGTAGGCGGAGCGGATGCAGTGGACGTTATGGCGGACATGCCCTGGGAATTGAAGTTCCCTAAACTTATTGGCGTCAAACTCACTGGCGAAATGAGCGGATGGACATCGGCAAAGGATATCATATTAAAAGTAGCCGGCATCCTTACAGTGAAGGGTGGGACAGGCGCCATCGTCGAATACTTTGGTTCCGGAGCAAAGAAGTTGTCTTGCACTGGAAAAGGCACCATCTGCAATATGGGTGCTGAAATCGGCGCGACCACTTCCATCTTTGCCTACGATGATCAGATGGCAAAATATTTAAAGGCCACAAGCCGCGATGAAGTCGCACGGTTAGCTGATAAAGTGGCCGAACACCTCCGGGCTGATGATGCTGTTTTAGATAATCCTGAAGAATTTTATGACCAGTTGATTGAGATAAATTTATCAGAATTGGAACCTCATTTAAATGGTCCTTTTACACCTGACAGAGCAACGCCAATATCTGAAATGGCAAAAGTATCAGCTGATAATAATTGGCCTACAGATATAGAGGTTGGACTGATTGGTTCATGTACAAATTCATCATACGAGGATATTTCCCGTTCAGCATCCATCGCTAAACAGGCCGTTAAAAAAAAGTTGAAAGTAAAGAGTGAATTCACAATCACACCGGGAAGCGAGCAAGTACGTTTTACAGTTGAACGGGATGGGTTTCTTGAAACATTCGGTAAAATGGGCGGTGTTGTGCTGGCAAACGCCTGTGGACCGTGCATCGGACAGTGGGCAAGGCATAGCGATGATCCCGACAGGAAGAATACAATTGTGACTTCCTTCAATCGCAATTTTTCCAAACGAAATGATGGCAACCCGAATACCCATGCATTTGTGGGCTCACCGGAATTGGTGACTGCCCTGGCAATTGCAGGTGACCTGACCTTTGATCCTACCAGAGATACATTGATCAATGAGCAGGGGGAAGAAGTGAAATTGGATCCGCCGGTTGGTGATGATCTGCCTAAAAATGGTTTTGCGGTGGAAGATCTAGGTTACCAGGGAGCAGTTGCTGACGGCAGTGGAATTGAAGTGGTGGTTAATCCAGGTTCGGAGCGTTTAGCATTACTATCACCTTTTGAACCATGGGATGGCGAAAATATCACCGGGATGAAATTGCTGATTAAAGCAAAAGGCAAATGTACCACCGACCATATTTCCATGGCTGGACCCTGGCTTCGATTTCGCGGTCATTTGGATAATATTTCCAACAATATGCTCACCGGTGCAGTCAATTATTACACAGATAAAACAAATATTGTAAAGAATCAATTGACTGGAGAAAATGACACTGTACCAGATGTGCAGCGTGCATATAAAGCTGCAGGTGTTTCTACAATCGTTGTGGGTGATGAAAATTATGGGGAAGGATCTTCCCGTGAACATGCTGCCATGGAGCCAAGGCATTTGGGTGTTCGTGTGGTACTCGTACGATCATTTGCCAGGATTCATGAAACTAATTTGAAGAAACAGGGTATGCTGGCCCTTACGTTTGCTGATAAAGATGACTATGACAAGATTCAGGAAGATGACTCCTTTGATTTTATTGATTTAAATCAATTTTCTCCCGGAAATCAATTGACTTTAAACGTAACTCATGATGACGGTTCCACAGTAACGGTTATGTGTAACCATACCTGCAATCAAACACAGATTGATTGGTTCAAAGCAGGTTCAGCCCTTAACTTGATTCGCTCTAAAAAAAGCAAAATCCACCATGAAAATTCTCGTTTCTGATCCCATAACCGATGCCGGTATGGCTATACTGAAAGATGCCAATCTGGAAGTTGTGTATCTTCCCGATGCAACTGCAGAAGAAAAGGCGGAAGCCAGTAAAGATATTCGTGGCTGGGTTGTCCGTAGCGGCACAAAAGTTACCGCAGATATGATCAAAAACGCGGAACATTTACATGTGATTGGCCGTGCAGGTGTAGGGATTGATAATATTGATCTTGAGGCTGCTACTCGAAAAGGTGTTGTAGTCATGAACACTCCGGATGTGAATACAATTTCTGCAGCTGAACACACTGTGGCTATGATGCTGGCGCTGTCTCGAAATATTCCCATTGGACATGGAGGTATCGTAAAAGGAGAATGGAATCGAAATGCATTGGTTGGTTCGGAATTGCGCAATAAAACACTTGGCGTTGTTGGTTTAGGAAAAATCGGCAGGGAAGTGATCCAGCACTGCCGCTCTTTCAATATGAACATTATGGGTTATGATCCATATGTAAGTCAGGATATGTTCAATGAAGATGAAGTGCAAGTTGTTGATCTAGATACATTAACAACCGTATCAGATTATATTACACTGCACGTTCCACTCATTGATTCTACGAAAAATCTATTTGATTACGATCGCCTCTGCCAGATGAAAGATACAGCACGGATCATCAATGTGGCTCGGGGAGGTATTATTAATGAAGCTGATCTGGCAAAAGCTTTAAACGAAGATAAGATTGGTGGAGCAGCAATTGACGTATTTACGTCAGAACCTATAGGTGAAGACAATCCATTAGTTAAAGCAAAAAATATTGTTTTAACTCCCCATTTAGGCGCTTCAACTGAAGAAGCGAAAGAAGGTGTCAGCCGAGCAGTCTGCGCCCAGGTCAGGGATTATTTGCTTCATGAAAAATTGACAAATGCTGTTAATATGCCCATTTCTGATCTGGCCAAGCTGAAAGAAATCCAACCTAGTTTGGAATTATCTGAAATCATGGGCAAGCTCCAAAGCCAATTGGAATTAGGCGCCATCAATAAAATACACGTGGAATGTGCTGGAACCATGGATGAACCTAAAACAGCTATACTAGCATTTTTAAAAGGGATGCTGTCAACTCGCATTCCTGACCGTGTAAATTATATTAATGCTGAAACACTTGCAGTGGATTTGGGAATTAAAATTGAGCATAGCTACACTTCAGATTGTAGTTCGTACACGAACCTGATACGCACAAAAGTAACAGGTGAAAATGGCACAAATCAGATCAATGGCAGCGTCTTTGAAGGCAAGCGCCTGCGATTGGTGAATATCCTTGGCTATGAGATGGATATTACACCCAGAGGTACAATGCTCTTCGCTCGCAATAGGGATGTTCCCGGTGTGATCGGAAAAGTGGGTTCAGCTTTAGGTGCAGCCCACATCAATATTGGTGCATATTTATTAAGCCGCGATGCTGATAATGGTGAAGCATTCGCTGTAATCCGTGTGGATAATGAAGTGCCGGAAGATATCCTATCCGCACTTACTGATATGCCGGAAATTGTATCCATCCAGCAAATTCATTGCTGACCTTGTTTTCTTTCCCAGCAATCCAAAAACAAATCCCAATCAAAATAGCAGGTGCCGGTATAGCTGGAATGTCTGCCGCCATACATCTCAAAAAAGCCGGTCAGGATGTTGTTGTTTATGAGAAACAATCAATGGTAGGCGGAAGCAGGCACGGTGATTATGAAGGGTTGGAAAATTGGATCTTCAAGCGATCCATGTCAGAATTTTTTGCAGAACACGGTTTTGATTATGAAAAATTGAGTTCCATTCCAATTCATCAGTTCACCGTTCATACTAAGGAAAAAGCACCTTTTGTTGTGCAATCACAACAGCCGTTTTTTCATATGATCAAACGCGGGCCAGATAAAGATTGCCTGGATCATCAAATGTTTGAACAGTGCAAAAAAGCAGGTGTTGATTTCAAATTAGGTAAGCCTGCACCTGAGATAATTGATATTGACAGCACCGGGTCAAAAAAAGCAGCAGCGTATATTAAAGGGGTAAACTTTGAAACAACTTTAAATAATCAAGTTCATTTATTGTTAGGGAAAAATTTTGCTCCAAAAGGATATTCATATTTGATCATACTGAATGGCAAAGCCACATTGGCAACGGCTTTCAAAAAAGTAAAAAATGACATAACAGATCCATTAAAAAACTCGATGGGTTATTTTCGAAAAAAAGGATTTTTAATACCCGATGAAAACATTTTTGGCTACAGGGGAAGTTTTTCCATTCTTAACATGAAATTATTTCAAAGGCCATTTCGTATTGGCGAAGCCGGTGGTTTTCAGGATTTTCTTTTTGGTTTTGGAATCAGGATGGCGATGAATTCTGGTCTTACTGCAGCATTACATCTAAAAGGTGAAGTGCAAACATCGAAACGCATACTGCGAGATTTGAACAGGAAAAGAAATTTATCATTGATTAACCGCATTCTGTATGAACGGTTCAGTGATCAGCAAATGGCAAAAATCGCAGCGTCTTTTGCAAACGTTGAAGAACCGCTTCATTTGTTGACACGAGCATACAAATGGAACTTTAAGAATATATTGCGTTGGATAAGATTAAAGGGACGGTATGAAGTTCGCCCTGCTTAGGAGCTTGCAATTTTTTGCCATGATTATAACATTGTCTGGTCTCTACATCGGTATACGCGATAACAATGTGATGCTGGAGTTGAATGCATTGATAATCGGTGCAGGAATTTTTTATGCCGCAAATACGGTAATTAAAAATAGCAATTGATTGCTTAACTAATTAATACGCTTATAAATTCAATTTTACTATGCGAGGAAATATATGACCAAACTCTGGGATGATCTGAAAAAAAACATGAAAGATTGGGGCTCCGTCGCTGTAGAAAAAGCAGAGGAAGTCAGCAAGATTGCAGTAGCCAAAACAGAAGAACTTACCAAGATCAGTAAGATCAAAATTGAAATTCATCACCTGCAGCGGGATTTAGCTAAAACGTATGAAAATCTTGGAAGACTTGTAGCCTACCACGCTAAAGAAGAGAATATGGTCAATTTTACAGGCAATAAAGAATTCTATCGCTCGTTACAGAAGATAGAACAGACCCAAGGGAAGATCACAGATAAAGAGGGTGAAATTCAAAAAGTAAAGGATGAATTTAATCTCCAGGAAAATGACGTTGCTGCCGCAGAACAGGATATCGAAACTGAAGTTGTTGAAGAAACCAAGGCTTCAGAAGAAGAATCACACGGAAAATCCTCTGATCCAGATACGCCAAAATCTTGACCAAACCATCTTCCTCTACAGGGCGCAAAGCCCTTGACCTTTATTTAAAAGAAATAAAAAAAATAGAACCCCTTTCTCCCCAGGAAGAAGTTGCCATAGCGCAACAAGCCAAAACAGGGGATACGGAAGCCTTTCAAAAACTGGTTACGCATAATTTACGCTTCGTGGTTGCTATGGCCAAGAAATTCCAGGGACAGGGGGTGCCCTTTGAAGATCTTATCAATGAAGGCAATCTGGGTCTGATCAGGGCTGTGAACACCTTTGATGAAACACGGGGTTTCAAATTTATATCCTATGCGGTATGGTGGATCACCCAGCGCATTCGTACAGCCATCCAGAAAACAGGCCGTGTAGTGCGGTTGCCCTCACACATCACAGAATCCATGGGCAAGTTATATCGTAAATCATTGGAACTTGAACAAGAATTCGAGCGGGAGCCAACCACGGAAGAAATGGCAGAAATTTCCGATACAACAGTCAAATGGATAGAAGACCTCGTGAAATCTTACTCCGGTCCAGTTTCATTGGAAGACAGCAGTGCAGAAGATCGCCCCTTGATCGAATATTTGATATCGAACGATCCCCGTCCAGAAATGCAGTTAATGCAGGAATCATTGAAAAATGAGATCAAGAACCTTATTAATAAATTGAAAGACCGTGAAGCACACATCCTAACTGAATATTATGGACTGGGAGAAGATGACCCAAAAACACTGGAACAGATCGGTACACAGTTGGATCTATCCAGCGAACGGATACGGCAGATCAAGGAACGTGCATTACAGCGTTTGCGAAAATCTACTACTTCACAGTTATTAAGGTTATACCTCGCTTAGCATTTGGTTTATATAGGTACAAAATCTTAAAATACAGCTAGTAGAAAACAAATCAAACCATGTTTGGCCGCAGAAAAAATATTCAAAAACAATATATAATTATTTCGCAAGATGATCACGGTGTCCGCCAGCATAATTTATCCCGTCGGCGTTTATTCACATTTGCATCCATGGCAGTCATTATACTTGCAGCTATTTTCTTTTTTAGCGCTGATTCATTAACTAATATTTTTTATAAATCAAACCTGGCAAAGATTAAACAAAATTATGCCATGTTATCAACAACCCTTGAAGAACTTCAAGATGATGTAGCTGCGATGTCTAGTAATATGAAATCCATTGAAGAAAAAGATAAAGCGATCCGTACCTATGCAGATATGCCCCAGATCGATAAGGATATTCGCAAACTGGGTATTGGCGGTGTACGCCTTGCAGAAAACACCAGCGTTGATGATGTGCTGACTAACCGCATCAAATCTCTGGAAATGGATGTGCAAACATTATCCAGAAAGGTGAAACTGGAATTATCAAGTTATAGTGATATTTACAACAAAGTCACTGAAGATGTAAAAATGATTCACGCCATACCCTCTATCCGGCCCATTGCAGGCGGATATCTGAATTCCAATTTTGGATACCGCAAAGATCCCCTTAACGACAAAGTTCGTTTTCATTATGGTCAAGACATTACTATCAATTCTGGTGAAGTTGTATTAGCTCCGGCTGACGGCACTGTTAAGGAAGCCCGTTATCGCGGCGGCTATGGCAATGTCGTCAAGATCGATCATGGTTACGGCTACAGCACACTATTCGGCCACCTTTCAACTTTCAATGTGAAAAAGGGTCAGAAGGTCAAACGGGGCAATATTATTGGTAAATCAGGAAACTCTGGCCGTTCAACTGCTCCGCACCTGCATTATGAAGTCCATCACTATGGCACGCCGCAGAATCCCCTGGATTATTTTTTCAGTGGTTACCTGCAATAAGCTGAACCTTATTCAAACTTCAGTTTTTTATTCCTATGCATAGATCTTACTTTATAGAAACCTATGGCTGTCAGATGAATGTTGCCGATTCTGAATTGGTTGAAGGATTACTGCAAAAAGAGGGCTACCAACCGGCCAGCGATATCAAAAGTGCTGATGCTATTTTTGTAAACACCTGTGCCATCCGAGAGCACGCGGAAGAAAAAGTGCATTCACAGCTGGGCAGATACAATCTCATTAAAAAACTAAAGCCCGCTACAATCATTGGAGTTCTGGGCTGCATGGCACAAAATTTGAAGGATGATATTCTGGAAAGTAAACCTTACGTGGATATTGTTCTGGGTCCAGATTCATACCGTAAACTGCCAGAGATCCTGAATAGAAAAGTTGAGAATTCTGAAAGTGTTGTTGATACAAAACTATCCCGGTATGAAGTATATGATGATCTTTTCCCCAGCCGCAATGAAGGTATCAATGCCTGGATCTCCATCATGCGCGGTTGTGATAAGTTTTGCACGTTTTGTATTGTACCTTTTACCAGAGGCCGTGAGCGGAGCAGAAGCATTGCCAGCATTGTTGCTGAGATTGAACAAGCTGTTTTAGATGGATTTGTAGAAATTACTTTGCTTGGCCAGAATGTGAATTCATACAAGCATGAGCATGAAGGTTTTTCGGAATTATTGGAAGCAGTTGCGAACGTAAAAGGTGTAAAAAGAATTCGTTATACATCACCTCATCCACAGGATATCAATACAGAACTGTTGGCAGTCATGGCTGAACATGACACTATTTGCAATTATGTCCATTTGCCGCTGCAAGCCGGCAACAACCGTATTCTCAAGCGCATGAATCGCACGTATACAAAGGAGCATTTTATCGGTTTAGCCGATCATATTCGTGACACGCTGCCAGATGCAGGTATCAGCACGGATATTATAGTTGGCTTTCCCGGTGAATCAAATGAGGAGTTTGAAGAAACACTGGAAGTCATGGAAAGGGTCAAATTTGATTCCGCCTTTACATTCAAATATTCCTCACGTCCCGGGACCAAAGCAGCTGAATTCAGTGATCATATTTCTGAAGAAGAAAAAAAAGAGCGTTTGCAGCGCGTTATTGAATTACAGAAAAAGCATACCTTGGAAAGAAATTTGGAAAGTATTGGCAAGATTGAAATAGTACTTGTTGAAAAGGAAAGCAAAAAATCTTCGGCTTATTGGGCTGGTAGGACAGACTCCAACAAATGGGTAATTTTTGATAAAGGAAATAGCAAAATAAAAGACTTCGTTCCGGTATTGATTACAGCAGCGAAAGGCATTAGTTTACATGGAGATTTGTTATACCAAGAAGAAGCGCACGCAGTATGAAACTTGTTAAAATATTTGTTACACTTATCGCCTTAATTGTTGTCCTGCTGTTCCTAATGCAGAATACGGATGTGGTTAACATTGACCTGATATTTGCACAATATGAGGAAGTGAAAGTTGCTTTTGTTATGATCGGCGCTCTTTCAGTGGGGTTACTGATCGGCTTTGGGGTAGCCGTTGCCAATATACTTTCCGGCAAATCAGAATTACGTTCTTTACGTACTAAAAACCGCAGGTTATCAGATGAATTAAATGACCTGCGTAATGTGGCTATCGATGAAGGGATCTACGACCTGGATGACGGA
The DNA here is from genome assembly GCA_002713385.1 of Fidelibacterota bacterium. Taxonomy (GTDB): domain Bacteria; phylum Fidelibacterota; class Marinisomatia; order Marinisomatales; family TCS55; genus UBA2126. The sequence goes on along the minus strand of PAWC01000035.1, from coordinate 2,757 downwards.
GACGAGTAGTTTTGAATTCAACGCTCCTGATCGCTGTCATTATCCTGATAGCCGCCGGTATTGCCGCCGCGGTTTACTTTCGTCCTAAAAAACCTCGCCGCTTCGAATCCCTTTATACCGATGCCCTGAACGCCATCGTCCGCGGCGATTCCAAAACCGCCCTCAAATTGTTGCGTGATGTGGTAAAGCAGGATACGAACCACATAGACGCCTACCTGCAAATGGGTGAAATTCTGCGCGAACAGGGGCATGCACAACAAGCCTTAAAAATTCATCAATCCCTCACTGTCCGGCCAAATTTGGATAATGATGTCAAGATCGATATTCACCGTTCCCTGGCGTTGGATTTTTTAAGTTTTGATAATTTTATCAAAGCAAAACAGGAAGCTGAATTCATACTCAAGATTGAAAAAAAGAATACGTGGGCTTTGGAATTTTTGTTGAATATAGCTGAACGCGAGCGGGATTGGATTCTTGCTGCCAAGCTGGCAAAGGATATTCAGAAAATAAAACAACAGCAGGATCCCAGCAAGCTGGCTCAATTTCAAGTATTTGAAGGGTTGGATAAGCTCAGTAAAGATGATCGGAATGGAGCGCTGCACTGTTTTCAAAAAGCATTGGAAATTGATCCCAATTATGGCCAGGCGCACCGCCGGCTGGGGGACTTTTATGCAGAGAACAGGGATTTGATCAAGGCCATAGAACATTGGGAACAGTTTGCACTGTTGGATCCGGATAATGCCGGCAATATATTTTCTAAAATCGAAACGGCGCTTTATGATTTAGGCAGGTATAGTGAAGTTGAAAAATTCTATAAGCGCATGCTTGATCAGGATCCTGGTAATCTCAATGCACTGGCACACATGGCCAATGTGTTGGAAGAAAAAGGCGAACGCCAGCAAGCGTTGGATCTGGTGGATTCTGCCATGGAAAAATTTGACAATTCTGTTCATACACGTTTGATGAAATTGAAATTGAGTTTAACAGTCGCACCGCCCCATGAATTATCTCAACAAATAGATAAAATTATCAATCTTTTAACAGATGAAAAGAAAAGCAGCTAACTTTGAAGCTGTGGATATATTGGCCGATTTTCATTTCAACTTTTCTTTCTGCACAAAACTTTAATATATATTTCCAATTACTTGAAGAAGGGCAGATCCAGGAAGTCAAGGATCAACTCCCTGAACTCAAGTCAAAATATCCCTACGATCCTGCAATTACATATCTGCAAGCTTTAATGAATGATAATGGTGATTTAACAATCATTCAATTTCGGCAATTCATAGAAAAATATCCTTATAGTGAGTATACTGATGACGCTGAAATGAAAATTGGTGAATATTTGTATGCCCGGGGACTTTATGGGCAAGCCAGCCAGCAGTTGAAGAAAATTACATTAAAGTATAAAAACAGTAACCATATGCAAAGATCAGTTGATTTACTGGTTTTAAGTTTCAAAGCAACCGGGGAAATAGACAGTGCAAAATATTATGTTTCCAAAATCAAAGCTCTTAATTCTGAATTGAAGGTGGATCATTATGGTTTTAAAGTGCAGAGATTTGATTTAAAGTTGCAAAAACTAATCAGCAAAGATGATGGAAAAACTAAAGCATCCATCGCAAAGGATTTGAACCAACCGTGGATCGTTCAATTAGGTGCTTTTGGAAAATATAATAATGCTAAACGGTTGAAGAATATGATCAAAAATGCAGGTTATCCCATAGAGATAGTTGAAGTCATGTCAAATGGCATGCGACTACATGCAGTTCGCGTAGTCCGATTTAATTCAGAACATGAAGCTGGAAACGTCGGAAAAAAAATTAAAGCACAATATGGTGTAAATTACCGAGTCCTAAACAGGCCAAAATAAATTTGGGAATGATTAGGAGGCTGGTGCCCCTCGTGGTCTTCAAAACCATCGTCCCCGCCACAAACGGGGAGCTGGGTTCGATTCCCAGGCGTTCCCGCTAAAAATTCAGATCTTCCAATCCCTTTATTTGGGGATTATCAATATCACCATACATTTCTAAATAAATAGACTTGCCTTTGCGGGGCAGTTTATTACCGGTTCCTTCTTCCCAGACATCAATAAACTCAACAATGGGTCGAGACAGGTTGCTGATCTCAACTGTAAAGTTATCTATGGTAAAATCTGAATCATATCTGATCGGCTGCCGGATAGAAAAACTGCCGTCAACAACTGCTTTCCCAAACTGGGTATCCGCTGTTGCTTTTATTTTAAGATCCTTACCCCTATTAAAGTTAATGGTCAGGTTAATTTCCCGTATTCTGAATTTGCCGCTGTTGATGTTCAAATAATCAGTAATTTCTTTGAATTGCGGTTCCTGATGGACTTCCCGGGGCACATTGATCTCCAGGTTTTTCAGCGATATTTCAAAGGCTGCTTTTTCAACCATGGGAATCTCATCGTAAGTATCAAATTCAAAGGCAATATTTTTAGCTTCTGTTTTGAAGTCAGCAATACTGAAAGTTGTTTTTGAAGATCTGTCAACGGTGAAATTGGCATTGACTTTGGCAACAGAAAAACCGGCTTTTTGCAGTTGAAAATCTGCAACCTGGTTACGCTCATTCAGATCAACACTGCCGCTGGCGCCAAAATATTGGCTTACCTTACCAATTGTAAATTTCAGATTATTTTTAACAATTTTACGTTCTCGATTTCCATAATTGGTATGTTCATTGGCCATCTCTTCTTTCAGCAGCAGCCAAATATTTGGGGCGTCAAAAGACACC
>PAWC01000034.1 GCA_002713385.1 Fidelibacterota bacterium | reverse complement strand
GAGGCGGCGAAGGGCGGAATCTCTGATGCATTTAAGCGTTCAGCCGTCAAATTTGGTGTTGCTAGATATCTTTACCACCCTGCGGCGTTTAACAAGCAGAAGCAACCCGCTTCATGGGCTACGCCAGAGGGCTATGACGCTCTCATGGCGAAGCGAGAGAAGAAATCTATTGAAGAGTGGAGGAAAGAGTATGGCAACAGCGTTTAGAACTGAGTTAGGAGAGACTGTATTTCGTCACAAGTACGCCAGCAATGCGTATGAATCTTGGGAAGATCGAGCGCACACGGTAGTTAATTATGTGTGCGGCGACATGGATGGTCAAAAGAATAACCTCATGTCTAAGTCTGACAGGGATCAACTGGCGAATTACATCTCCGATTTCAAGTTCATGCCTGGAGGTAGATACCTCTGGTACGCTGGACGCGATGCGAGATTCTTTAATAATTGCTACCTGTTGAGGCTTGAGGAAGACTCACGCGAAGCGTGGGCTGGACTTACGGAGAGAGCCATGTCATGCCTTATGACGGGTGGCGGCATAGGAGCGGATGTATCTCTGTGCCGTCCATCTGGTCGCCAGTTGCGACGAACTGGTGGCGTGGCAAGTGGGCCTATCCCTTTGCTACACACCCTGAACGAGGTGGGTAGGAACGTCATGCAGGGTGGCAGTCGCAGATCAGCCCTGTATGGCAGCCTCAACTGGCAGCATGAGGATGCGTGGGATTTCTTACACATTAAAAACTGGCACGATATGACAGTTCCAGGCACTAACATGTCTGTATCTGACGTAAAGAAAGCTGATTTTAATTACCATGCGCCACTCGATATGATGAACATAAGCCTTAATTATGATGACGCATGGCTAAACGGCAATGGGTCTGAGGTGTTTACTGAGAATTGTAGACAGGCATTAATGACAGGAGAGCCTGGATTCTCCTTTAACTTTGGAGTAAAAGAAAATGAAACACTTAGGAATGCCTGTACTGAGATCACTAGCGAAGATGATAGCGATGTATGTAATCTTGGCAGTGTCAACCTGGCTGCCATTGATTCCATTGACGAGTTTAAAGATGTAGTAACCCTAGCTTCTAAGTTTTTAGTTTGCGGATTGATNCGCGCNCACCTNCCCTACTCNAAAGTAGANAANGTNAGACAGCAGAACTCCCGNATTGGNTTGGGTTTGATGGGTGTGCATGAGTGGCTGTTGCAACGCGGACACAAGTACGGGATGTGNNACGANTTTAAATCANGGTTAAAGGTATACAGNGATGAATCAGAAAGAAGTGCTAATGAACACTGTGACAGACTGTTTCTCAACCGTCCTAAAGGATATNGAGCGATTGCCCCNACAGGNACTATNTCNATCCTTGCGGGAACCACCTCTGGAGTGGAGCCTATCTACGCAGTCGCTTACAAGCGACGTTATCTTGCGGATGGGACCAAATGGAAGCATCAGTTTATGGTTGACGGCACAGCCGAAGCCTTAATCAGTAGAGGCATCAAGCCAGAAGATATTGAATCTGCGGTTGATCTTGCGGCTGATCCAGAGCGTAGGATTAAGTTTCAGTTTGAGTTGCAGAAGTATGTAGATCACGCTATAAGTTCTACACTTAATCTGCCAGCGTGGGGTACGGACTTGAATAACGAGAGCGGAGTNAATGAGTTTGAGAGGTTAGTGCGTAAGTACGCNCNNGGNTTGCGCGGNCTTACCGTGTACCCTGATGGCTCTCGCGGTGGNCAACCCATAACGTCAGTAGCTTATGAGGAGGCTAATAGCAAGCGNGGGGTNATCTTTGANGATAACTCTGATGAACAATGCTTGTCGGGNGTNTGTTCNATATGAGAGCGCCAGATAAATACAAGGGNCACTACGAGGCNATGNTTATNCAGCCGATAGAATACATACAGATGAATGACCTTGACTTCTGTAGTGGGAACATTGTTAAGTACGCCTCNCGGTGGAANAGGAAGGGCGACCCCATAGGGGACTTGACAAAGATAATTGATTATGCAACAATACTGCTAAAGCAGCAGNNGAAAGAATTAGTANAGGAAGANGCAGATGCAAAACCGATGGTGTATGCCCATGTCGGGCAATCAAATAACTAAATTAGGAGATTTAATTATGGACATGAAAGACAANACGATAATGCTGTTTGTAAATGATAAGGAAGGTAATGANAAGCGTCCAGACTATTCTGGTAAAGCGTTGTGGAATGGNGANGAGATTTCTGTTTCCATCTGGAAGAATGTCTCTAAGGCTGGCAATAACTATTTGTCAGGCCAGTTGCAGCCACCNTACAACGGGNGNGGTAAGAGNAGCTCTTCCGCTGGCGTATCGGATGACGTTCCTTTCTGATGTTGATTGAGTACGCNAAGGGNCCGTCTGTCGAGTTAGCTTTTGACAAGCGGNTACANTCNTACAAAGCNGATGACGTTATAGTCCCCAGNGCCACTCAGGTGCTGGGGATTATATCTAAACCCGCTCTTGTNCCGTGGGCNTTGAAGATGGGTGCNACNTGGNTNGAGCGNAACATGTTCTACGATGACACCAGCTCATCAGAGGGTCAGGGGGTGTTCCATACNAAGGGTATGGGTCTTGANGCTTTGATTAAGGGTGTGAAGGCGGCGTACAAAACCAAGTCNGGTGANGCTTTAAACATAGGCAACCTNACCCANGANTGGCTTGAGNAAGCNATNAAGTGGAAGCTGGGGGANGGGGANGCACCAGANAACCCAACCAATGAAGGNGTNATCAATGCTGTNGANGCCTTNAGAGANTGGGTNAANGAGAANGATGTTAANTGGNTNTCTTCTGAAGAGAAGTTATACAATCGNGGNTANAAGTATGCTGGNACNGTNGACGCTATCGCTGAGATAAACGGGGAGTATTGCGTTATAGATTGGAAGACATCAAGGGCAATNTANCCNGAGTACTATCTACAGGTAGCNGCCTACGCTAAAGCNGTNGAGGACATGAAGGGTCGCCATGTNGATGCTACTTACATTCTTAGGTGCGACAAGACCACTGGAATGTTNGANGCTGCNAGGTCANCAGANCCAGNNTTNAGTGAGAACTTCAAGGCTTTCTTGNCNGCGAANNTTTTGTTNCATAGGATGAAGGAGTTGAAATGAGNGANGTTAGTTTTGGTCAGATGTTGTTGTTCCACTTNGGGTCATCNNTCACCNTNGCTAGGGAGATGNCGGCTGGAANNTTGGGTAATGTAGACATTAAGTCTATAGGGGATATGCTGTTGGAGAGTGCNTANAATNCTGACAGCGTTATCGAACAGAAACTTTGGGAAACTTTAAAGGAGTTAGTAAATGAAAAGATGGACTTACCGATTGCGGAGGTGTATTATTTTAATCCTACGACGGTTGAGTACGGTGATTCGGAGGATGAGAAAGAGCCAGCCTAGTTCTATCGGGCCTGAATCTTATCTACGCAGATAATGTCATACACTAAATCTTACAATGAGGGAATGAGTGCGGAGTCAAGGTTCATCACTCTATTGGGAAGTAGATTCATTAGGGTGGCAACACCAACCGAAGACAGGAAAGAGCATTGGGACGTTCTAACTACCATAGGTAAGGTAGACGTTAAGGGCAAAAAGAGAAACAAAAGAAACGACGCCAACGCAGACCCGAACATACACTACTACGAGTTTAGAAACGTAGCTGGGAATATTGGGTGGGGCATACCTACGGATGTAGATAGAGTGATAGCTTTTGAGGTTGAGGAGGGGTTTATCCTAGTAAGACCAGAAGATGTTTACTACCCACTGCTCGACAAGTGCGCCAGGAATGGTGGAGGTGCTGGGTTCTTCGAGTGTAGAGGAAGATTGGGGAGACTAGATTGGTTTACCAAAGTACCCACGCATTTTCTGAGAACTCATTCATTTGAAACCATAGGGAATGATAATGGATTGTGATCTAGATAGCGTTGATGCTTACTTGATAAGCCAATGCGAGACTGCGGAGTATTGCGTGGTCAATGAGGTTCTCAATGGTACTGAGTACATCGTTAGAATTGGGGAGAGGGTTTATGTTATGATAATTCCAGAAGATGTTAAACCCAAGTAAGGAGCAGCAGGATGAGTGGGAGAGGCAGAAGATGCTATGCAACGCACGGTACTGCTGGAGGAATAGAGATCGCCCATGCCCAACTGGAGGAACATGGGGGCAGAAGTTTAAATCTTGGTACAAGATGTCACTTGACGAATATGCTTATCACAAACGAATGGAGAAACTTAATGCAAGTAAAATGGGATAACTGCGGGTTTGGTAAGGTGGGGTATGGAGATTATTGGAGAGCGGAGAAGATGGGCAAGCGTGAAGGGGCTAAGTTTGGATACCTGTTAGCTAATTCGGATCATACCTATTTGTCGGTCAACCCTGGACCCTTCGAGTCTCCAGAGCATCGAGACAAAACTATAGTTGAGGACGTGAAGAAAAGAGAACTCAAAACAAACGGGAGGAAACAGCGTGGACGCTCTTAGCTTGGTGCTACTTGTTCTTGCTCTTTTTGTTTTCTTAGGCTAGAGGTAGGTTACGTCTATGACGCATCCCTTTGGGAACGCTGTTATCCCATAGGGTACTGGCTTGTCCTCAGACTTGCCTTCCCAATCTTCGTAGTCTAAGGTGTTGGCAATCTTGATGGTTTCATCATCTTCGTAGACGTGCCACCCTATGCTTTCTAGCGTCGGGCATTTTATGTCTACATGCTTCTCCCATTCATTGGAGGCGATGACATCCCGCCACTGTACGCGGCAGACTTTATAAATGGTGAAGTTTACTTTTTCTTCTTGCGTTCCAGCGGTCCTGGGAGAATCCACCCCAGCACCATAGGAATCAATACAACTAAGATTAGTAACCATCCGCCCATCTCTATGAGTTGTCCAACTACATCCCAAAAATTAGTTTCTGCACAATTAGCTGCTGTAGGCATGTTGTCTCCTTTCATCGTCTCCATTACGTCCGCAACCACACTGGTCACAGAGGCACCGCCCGCTGCCGCCAGTAACACAGGAGCAGTCCCCGATGTCGCAATCGAGGCAATCGCACCCGCTCCTAACGAGCCGCCCCCGATCAATACTGCTTTCTTTAGGCTGGTACATCCGCCTACCCAAAGAACAGAGAGTAAACAAGCGTAGCGGCTAGTAGAGCTGCTGCTACTGCGAACATAGGGTTTTCTTTTGCCCAGCTTTTTAATGATTCCATATAACATTTTCCTATCTGTAAGGTGGGCATTTGCCCGTGATTGGGTCGCATCCCAAATAAGGTCCAGCCCCTCCCCCCATCTTAGTTGGTGATTTAGGAACTGCTGTTGCTATGCGCGGTGAGGCTGCTATCGGTATGGGTGCTGGCATGGCTGTAGGCATGAGTGATGGCATAGCTGTAGGCATGGGCGGTGGCATGAGTGGGGCAGTCATAGCTGCCGTGGGAGACATTGATAGCGGTGGTGGTGCTGTAGGGAAGGCCGTCGGCCCCCCAGACATCATCTTTGAAAATGCTATGGGGTCAAATCCAGGCGGGATATGCATTCCTGATGCCTTTGCTGCTGATACAATCTCAGCCGCTGTTGGGTCTACAGTTCCAGTTATGAAACTATACCCAGGTGGCCCAGAGGAGGTGGTCGGAGCGCTTACAGGGGCCGCTGCTCTGCTTGCTGCTTCTCTTACAGCATACGCCGCATCTATATCCCCACCAGCATCCAGATAAGCCTTGTATTCCGCTGGACTGAAAGAATCACTACTTCTACCAAAACGCAATCTGATGGTATCATGGGGGCCAAACGTGGCAGGAGTTTCTCCATGACCGTCATATTCTGTACCCATGGCTGTTGGTGGTGGTGGCGCTGCTGCCGACATTAAACCCACAGGAAAACCACTTGGCCCAATAGTGGGTAATGGCGTCATTCCTAACAGCCCCGCTGGTGGCATGGCAGATCCAGGTGGCTCGAAAGATAATGAAGAAGGGTCGGGTATTCCTGATGTCGGGGGGCTTACTGCCATTATTTATTCCCCAAGTGTGAAAGAGTTACCGCAACCACATGATTTGGTGTTGGGTATGTCAAATTTAAATGTTGGCGAGAATGCGTCATCAGTCCAATCCAGAGTTGCCTTTGACAAATACTCCGCCGAAATGGAGTCTATCAGGACGTTGGGATTTATCCATACATCCCCCTTGACTGGGCGCTTCTCTTGTTCGCGTGCTAGGTCTACCGTGAATCCACTGCACCCACCTCCGTTTACAGATATACGCAATCTCTCTGAGTCTCCCAAAATCTCTTCTATTTTTTGGTCTGCTGAAGGGGTGATGTTCATGGTCCACGTCGATGCCCTAGATTGTCTATCTTAACAGACAGGGATTTCAACATATCCTTTATCTCACCAAATTGTTCAGAGTTTCTAGCGTCAGACCTATCCATACGCGAAGCCAAACTTCTTATGTCCATCTGATTGACAACTGTTTCTTTCTCAATATCAGTAATGTATGCAAAGAATCCTACAGCGATAGCCAGTGTCCCAACAATATGAGATACAGACATGCTCTTGGATAGATGCCAACCACCATTACCACGCCGATCTGGTCCCGTATATTCAACCATTATATGGGTTCCTCAGATTCATCAAGTTGTTTAACAGGTTGTTTAGCTGGTAGGCTTTCTGTTTCTATTGTTCTGAGAGTGTCTTTCGCAGACCAGAAGATACAGGTTTTGTTTACGCCCTGATTATGTAATAGAACAGTGCTGCTAGGATTGTTTTTATTCTCTGTAATATACATCTGTATATTTAGTCCAGTAGGTGTGCTGATGTCCATAGCATGAACAGGCTTCTCATTATAGCCCTCAAGAAGCTCACCCATTAACTCTTCAGGACCGCCAAAAGTGCATAGGACTTGAAGCGACACAACAGCTTTAAACATCTTTGGCTTCTCTGCCGCCACTGCTGGAGAGAAGGTAAGAGCTGCCAATATGATTAATAGTATTGATTTCATAAACATTACTCAAAAGACCTTTTTTCCCAACCTTTCCTTACACCAAGAAGACCCTCTCTAGTTTTTTTTACTTCTTCTAGGTAAGGTTTTTGTGGCATATCTTTTACCTCTGACGGGTCTACAAAAAATCTTTTTACTTTTAGAGGGTCGCCCTCTAACTCACTCAGTTCTTTCATTCTGCTTTTCGCCTTCGCCCTCAGATGCCCAAGAACACTTTTTAAAATAAGTTTTTTACCCTCATCTCCTAATTCCTTGTAGCTTTTGTCGGGTTCCAGCGCCGCTGGGTAACTCAAGTTGTTTAGCCCCTTCATTTCATGGAGGTCTTTTACTGGCATATCACTTAGCATTACAGATGTAATTGTCCTAGTAGCATCAAGTCCATACTGTTCTGTCGGACCTTGTATTAGACCCATTCTGAATCTAATAGAATCCTTGGTTCCGCCTTTGGGGCTTTGGGTATATCTTAGAATTCCCAGCCTATCAAGTTCGGCCTCTACGACATTCTTTGTCCTCGTGGTTATAAATGCAACAAACCTTTCTGGGTCCTTCCGTAGCATATCTATTCTTTCGTTTAATATCTTCCTCTCTGCTATTGGGATGTTTGCTAATGTTGGGTTTATGATTTTTCCCCACAGGCTATCATCAGAAATATCTCTTGCTGGTCCCCCACCCTTTACCGCATACTCTACATCTACTACTTGCTTCAGTGGATAAGTGAATACTCCCATATTTTGCCCAACAAACTTCGCTGTTGTATCCAACAATGTCTCGCCTTTTTTAGCTCGAAGCATATCCACAAACATAAGGCCAGTTCCAGATATTCTATTAATGCCTATGGTGGCATTAGCGTAGTCCATGGCGGTTAAATTAGCATCCTTACCCTTCAATGCTTCAGCCATAAAAAGATAGGTAGTGAATGGAGCAAATGCTCTCAGGTCTATATATGGGCGCTCTCCCGTAACTGGATCGCGTGGCCCTGTATACCACTCGTAATATCTTTCACCAGCGTTAGGGTGGTCGCGCATCTGCATGGCTGCACCAAGCATTGTGGTTCCTATTAAACCACGCGAGGCTGACCTGGTAAACGTCCTAGTGTTTCCCTTGGCTAATTCCCTCATTGACTTTGGTCCCAAAGCCTTTAACAAACCAAGGGGGGAATGCTCTATTAAAAAAGGAAGCGCATTACCAAATGCAAATCTAGGAAATGGATGCACAGTATACAAGGGGGGTATAGCTTCAAATCCCTTTGTAATAGTTCGGGCTATCTTTCCACCGCTAGACGCAAACGAAATATCCAAAGCGTGCTGCACCGCATCATCCAATAATTCAGCGGGGATTTTCTTTGGATCTATAGTTTTTATATCTGGAAAGTTTTTTTCCTTTAAACTTTTATCCAGTCTTGCTTGAAAGGCAACTCGTCTAAAGAATCTTTCCTGCAATATGTTTGCGGAATTAATAAATCTTGCATACCTATTAATTATATCAATTTCATGTACTGACTTATTTAAAAGCTGGCCCTCTGTTATGGGGTTGCCGTCCAGTATGTTATCAAGCAACTTCTTATCCCTAATGAGTGGGATAGAATCTTTTAAAGCCACTGCATCCGCCTTTAGAGAATTAATTATACCCCGCACAGATTCTCTGCCAGAAGTTCCTCTCAGTCCAGCCTGTATAGCGTCATCAATAATTCCTATACCTAGTCGGCCAGTTTGTCCTATTGCGTTCCTGATAGCGGTTACAAGTTGGCTAACCATGCTGGCTCTCCACACATTTAAACCCTGTCCTATGAAACTCCAAATCTTAGCTGGTATTGTATCTGAACCAGTACCATACCTTCTCTCTAAGTCTGCCGCTATATCATCAAGTTCTTTTCTTAGTGGCGCTGGTGTGGTTTTTTGTTTAGCTAACTGCTTGGCTATCTGTGAAAGAGTATTTAGATTTCTGCCACCCTCTGATGCAGTCTGCCTAAAAACCTCAACGGGGTCTACACCCAAATCGTCCAGTATTTTTAAAAGATTTTCACTCCCTAAATCACCACGACGCATTGCCTCAAACAACTCGTTTCCTATGCTGACATAAAGACGCTCACCAACCTTACCACTTCTTCTTGCGGCCTCTACTCTTTGCACCAGGTCTGGATTTCTAGCAACCTCGCCAAATAATTTAACAGACATTCTTTCAACAAGGCCAGCCGCCGTTTCATCTATCTTGGTGGCTCCCAGTGTGGGCCTTCCAGCGTCGCCAGCCACGTCTACAGCAGTTGCCTCAGCTTTCGCTGTGGGCTTTGGTGGCCCCATAATTCCTTCGGGGTATCCTCCCGCTATAACCCTCTCCTCTCCAGCCGCCCTTCCCAAAACTCCACCCAGCTTTTCTCCGTGAGGCATTCCTAATTTTATTATTCTTGCGTAAGTGCCGAACCCAGCTACTTCTACACCAGCTCCAGCAATTTCACCTAAGATGTGTCCAGGCAGGGGGATATTATTTTCAGCCGCATATTGTCTAACCGCTTGCTTCTCTTCGTCGCTTAATCCAGAAAAAGTTTCTATCATGGTTTGTGCGTTCTCGCCCACGGGTTCTGTAACCAAGCCCCTAGCGGCCCCTGTTACTGGGGCAAAGCCGCTCCTTAAAGCACCAAGTAGCCACCAAATTGCACCCAAGGGCATACGCCCAGATGACATACCTTCTTCCGCTTCGCGCCTCATCTCTTTGCCAGCCCCCCACTCTTTAGCGATAAGATCGTACGCCCTCATTGCGGGACTTACAGCACCAGAAGCTAATTCAGTAAGTGCGCTGTAGTCTGGACCCCTTGATTTTTCTACTAACTGAGAAAGGCTTTCCCCAACACTTCCAGCGGGGTATGCGGTTACATCCTCTTCATCGGGTGGGACAGTTTCTTTCCACACCTCCTCAAAAGACCTTTTTTCCCACCCTTTCTTTTTCTTCCGTATAGAGGCGGGGTCGGGAGCCGTAGTATTCTCCCAGACAGATTCAAAGCTAACCATCTATTAATCCCTTATTTATTAAAATACGCCTGATCTCTTCGACGCTTACACCCATATTCCTAAGTTCTTGCGCCATGGCTGTAGCTTTGTCAGCATTAGTAGAGGCAGCGGGAGCAGGCACATCAGGGGGTGTCTCCGCACCACGGTTCATATACGCATTTAACCTCGCTGCAAGATCAACCATCCCCTTTTCGCCTATCTTATCGACTTCTGTTTGAATAAGGTTAGCCGCGAACGCTTGGTCTGATGTCAGTTGATTAACAACCCCCTCCTGTTCCGCCACCTGTAGATAATCCCATATCTTCTTCTTCTTGTCTGAGTCTAAGTCGCCCTGCAAAAGGCTCATCCCTACTATAAAATAAGTCTTGGGCCACTTCTCTATGCCAGAAGACTTAGTATCTTGGATAGGTACAAATACTTCATCGGTCCCTTTTGATTCCTTTATCTGAAGATCAGTTTTGTAAAGCCTTAACCCAGCTATGGACCCATCTCGCTTCATAACCTGTACAGCTTTGTGTGTCGGAACGCTCTCTGGATCATAGCGCTTGGGTCGTTGGGCTTCCCAACCTTTATACCTCTTCTCAAACTTATCCATTACAGCTTTTACATCCTCACGCTTGGCATACGTTCCAGCATAATTTATCGCATCTAGTTGGTCACTTAACTGCCTATGGTAGTTTACATAGTCCTCAAGGTTTTTAGGCTCGTTATCTTTGTCTGCCACAAACGCCGCATAAGCTGTCTTAACCCTTCTATTAGCTGTTTTTTCTAGGCGAGTTGTACGAGCGGCATCTTGTTCTCGTTGAGATTTATCTACGGCAAAAGCCTTTGACACCCCAGGTACTGTAGCTCCCCCAGTAACACTTAAATTCAACGCAGCCCAAGCTCCAGTGCGAACAGCATTCTTTACCTCATCGCTCCAATCTTGAGCCGCTATATCCTGCGCTATCTTTGTCCTAAGTCTTGTTAGGTTGGTCCGTCCGCTAGCCATACCCATCTCTAACTGGTTATTGTAATTAGCGTATTCATTCACATATTGATTGACTAATTTAGCAATTTCAGAGTCCTTAAAAGCTACGTCTTCTGCTTTTACTTTCTTGGCATCCCTGTCTGCTTGATCTTGCTCAAATTTAATATTACCTTGTTTGAAAGTTACATCCTGCATCAACTGATCTTCGTATGCCCTTTCCTCTCCTACACCAGCCTTCCAGATGTCAAAATATGTTTTATACTGACCAGCAAAGTGTGGCCCCAAGGTTTCAAACCAAGCATCAAAATCACTCTTGCTTGACATGCTTTTGTTTGATTTTATAGCATCCTGTAGACGCTTACTAATCTCTTGGTGTATGCCTTCCTTCTCAGCTTTGCCAAGAAGAGACAGTCTCTTGGATTCTTGGGCTAACGAAGTGCCATAAGAGCCAGCCATACGCTTTTCATTTCTTGCGAATGTTCCACTAGCTACATGGTTGGGGTTCGACATAGCATCGATATTATTAAAGATAGTTCCCCACTTCTGCTTATTCTTTCTCTTCCGCAGAAGCTCGTCATACGCTTCTAGTTGTTTTGTATAACTAAACTGTGGTTCTGGTAGATAGTCTGCCATTATGCTATGCTCCTAAGATAGCGTTCCCACCATTCTCTTTTCTGCTTCTCTAGGTCAATCGGGCCACTAGAAGCCATATTCTCAACCATAGAGTTGGGGGACAATTTAAAACCTCCGCCACCAGTCCCACCAGGCTTACCCATACTAGCCCATCCTGCTGGCCCTGCTGATTCGTGTTCTGCTAAAGCCTCCATCATAGCCTCGTAGTCTAGTCCTTTCTTGCCTTTAATATCACTACCCCAGCGACCTGTGCCACTTAAACCAACACCAGCACCGCCTTGATCTGGCCCATAGAGAATGGCTTCACTTGTCAAAGGAGTCTGTCTATATAAACTTTCCGCAAGGGAAGCATCACCAGTTTGTATTGGAGGTTGATAGACATCCATACTAAATGGACTCTTTTTCTTTTTGTTGAATAAACTCCAAGGACCGCTAAACTCACTTACGTAATTCTGCCAGCGCACGTTATATAGCTCCGTAGTCTACATGCTTGACACCGCCAAACTCAGACACAGCATTAGGATAAATCTTCTCAACGTCTTGAGCCATTACGCCCCTACGCCTTGTTGACTGACCTAAGTAGTTATAGGTATATACGTCTAAACCTTTCCAAGATGTTCCTTCAGGTACTATGTTGCGTTTAACTCTAATATCAGACATCCCCAAAGCCCCTATAATGCTAGCCATTGATGCCATTTGCTGCATGCCGCTAGGCCCAGGAGCAACTTGTGTGGTCGTACCACCATAGTCTCCAGAAATCATGGACATATAATTGGCAAGCTGGGATTGTGGTTTGCTAACATCGTACTGATACTTAGCCATATCCCTGTTGATTGCCTCTTGTTGCATCCCTCGCTGCTGCTCTCCAACCTGACCCAAAGCTCCGTAGGTAGACAAGGGTGCATTCATAATTGATGGATACATACCACCCCACTGGGTCGCTCTTTGCTGCGCCCCCTGATAAGCCCCTCCGTACATCTCAGCGGCTTTATTAAGCATCTGTTGGTTAGCTGCGGATATAGCCTGAGACTGCACTAGATCGCCTCTACTAGAGCCTCCAGGCTGATACTCAACCATAGACTGCCGTATTCCAGGCAAGACCTTACCTTCTAGCTGGCTCTTCATTTGACTTCCTAAGGCACTCATCATTGGGTTAAACTTAGTGAGGTCAACCTCGCCACTCAAGCCTCTGGTTAAAGCGCCTTCAGCATAAGACTGTTGTCCTGCCGCTCTCGGGCCTGTTACATACCCAGCAATACCCTTCTGCGCCGCAGTCTCTGCTGGTGTAAATCCAGCTAAAGTTGAGCCAGAATAATAGTCTGCTGGACCTTTGCTATATATATCAGCAGCTTGCTTAAAGCCAGACGTTAGATAATTTTTCTGGGCATCCCACGGCTCAGAAGTTTGTGTAGTTACTCTTGATCCACCTGACATTATTTAATCCTCATTACGTGTAAGCCTCTCACCTGATACCGCCACCGAGTCCGCCGCCAGCCATACCACCTGCACCCATGTCACCTGCTGACGGTCCTGTTCCCGCTTCGGCTGCTGCTGCTGCTGCCGCCGCCGCCGCCGCCGCTCTCGACTCTTCAGTACTTCCAAGAAGGCTAAACATTGCAGATAGCGATCCCGCGACATGTCCAGGTAGACTTGTCCCCAGCGGCTCACCCCAAGCTGGTCCTCTGGCAGCTATAGCTTCTGGATCATCACTCACACCACCTGGCCTCTCACCCCAGACCCATGAACCATCCGCTGTCTGATAAGCTCCTAGATGTGTGGAGTGTCTTCCCGCTGTCAGTCCATCTCTTAGCCCTGCTGAAGAACCTACTGCCGCTGTTCCTCCACCCGCAGCAGCGATTGCTGCTGGTGAGAATCCGCCAGGAGCCGCCCCGTAGGTTGGCGCTCCAACTCCGCCTATTCTGACTCCTCCCATACCACCAGGGGAGCCTAGTAATCCGCCAGTTGGAGAGAACGCTGGCATACCAGCCGCAGCCATTTTAGCTCCGTAATCAGAAGCCATTGGTTGATACAATAATCCAGATCTTACTGCTGCATTGCCACTTCGACCGCCAAACACTGAGTTGGGGTCCATATAAGCAGTGTAGTCTGCAACTCCAGGCATAGAAGCCAATGGGTCTGCACCACCCCCATAGAACGTACCCATGCCTGTAGCTGTTCCTCCAGCAGCAACACCAGAGCCTGTAGCCCCAGCGACTGCTGGGTAAGTACCTCGGATACGCAAACCATCTTTATCCCGCGCACCAAGAACACTATCAAGCCAATCGCCCGTTATGGCATCACCCCTACTGAGTAAACCACCAAAGTCTCCACCGCCTGCTACATAGTCTGTCCCAGCGCCTTTAACTACCACACCACCCTTTATATAAACTCCATGCTCCGAAGGAGCTGTAGACCCCATAGCATAGCCAGTGTCGGTAAGTACGCCCCCTCTGTGGGTTCCAGCTAACCTGATTGCTTTTTCTGCGCCACCTCTGTAACTACCAGCCGCTCCAGCCGCATCGCCTCTAGCAGCGTGTAATGCTTTAGCTTTTGCGTCATCAACAGTTCTGTTAGAATAGTTACTATTATCATGCGCTGTTACGCCTCCAGCAATAGCAGCTAATGCGGTTCTTTCAGCACCTTCCTTCTCTAAGTTGGGAATCCATATACCTAATACGCCAGTTTTTGGATTTCCTTCGGGGTGTTCTTTAAAATAACTAACAACAGAACTCCAATAAGCAGGGTTTGTGTTAGTATAGTCAACATAACCATCAGGGTCATAGCCGCCTCTTGTTCTGGCAAAGGGACCAACGCTCGTAGCTGCAGAACTCCCTGTTCCACTCAATGCGGCTGCACTTAGTAGGTCACCACCGCCTGTTGACGGGGCTGCGCCTCCTACTGTACGCCCTTCTCCAGAACCATGCTTTTCGTAATGTTTCTCCCCCCACGCTTCTGCACTTTTAGCGCCAGATTTTGCAAATGCAGCTGTTAGGTCTGGATACTTTTCTACGTAGGCGGTAAAACTGCCAGCTGGCGCAGGAGCTGGGGCTGGCGCAGGAGCTGGGGCTTTTGCTGCGGCTCTCTTTGCTGCCATTCTTTTTTCATACGCAATAAACTCTTCTTCGCCACCACCATTTGGTTGCATCATCAATAAACCACCTGGACCCTTCGCTGGTTGGGATGCTCCTTTGGGGTGAGAAGTCCTACGCAACAATCCCTCCTCTGAAGGAGTGATGTAGACTGCCTTTAGTCCTTTATAACTTTTGGGTATTGTTACGTTTTTTGTAGCCATTAATGTAACCTTCTATCTAGTTCTTTTGTGTAGACAACATAAGAGTCTTTCCAGTCTGTCAGTATCTT
>PAWC01000033.1 GCA_002713385.1 Fidelibacterota bacterium | reverse complement strand
TCTGGGGGAACTTTTACCATGGGAAACAATAACCCGCCTCAAATGTTTGATGATCAAGATCCAGAACATTTAGTGACCATAGACGATTTTACAATGGGCGAAACAGAAGTTTCAAATGCGTATTATGTCATTTTTCTTAATGACATGGCTTCTCTTGGAAACCTAATGGTTGAAGAAGGGGTTCCAGGTGATTGGTCAAGTGATTCAACTGAAATAGCCAATGGACACGCATGGAGTATAATGGCGGACAGTACATTATTAGGTGAATGGTCAGGAGAAGTGCTTATTAAACTCAGTAATATTGCTGGCGGTGGACAAGATTCTCTTAATAGATGTTGGATTGAGTGGGACTCGACTTCAAATATTTATAGTGTAGTGTCAGGTTATGAAAATTGGCCAGCTTCTTGGGTAAATTGGTATGGTTCTTTGATGTATGCAGACTATTATGGCTTATCAATACCAACTGAAGCTGAATGGGAATATGCAGCAAGAGCAGGACAACAGTTAGAATATCCTACTAACGATGGAAATCTAAGTTATAGTCAAGCTAATTACGGAACAGGTTTCGGAGGACCAAGTGGCGAAACTTACTTAACTCATGTAGGAGAATTATATCCGCCAAATCCCTTTGGACTTTATAATATGGCAGGAAATGTTTCCGAATGGTGTTTAGATTGGTATGACGCAGATTTCTACCAAACTTGTGTTGATAGTAATTACTGTTGTAATCCTATTAATGATAACGTACCTGAAAATATAGAAGTAAAAGTACTAAGAGGTGGAAACTATACATACCCAGGAATTTTTGCAATGAGCAGCCATCGCTTCGACACACCGCCTTTTGTAACAACAGATCATATGGGATTCAGAGTAGTTGCAAGGGAACAACTTGATACTAAACAAGAATTATTATTACCGGAAACCTTTGCCCTACATCAAAACTACCCCAATCCATTCAACCCTGTTACCACACTACGCTATGACCTACCAGAAAACGCCATGATCAATATTACCATATACGATATGCTGGGTAGAGAAGTAAAAACNCTCATCAACCAAACCCAANATTCTGGTTTTAAATCGGTTATTTGGGACGCTACCAATGACTACGGTAAGCCAGTGAGTGCAGGGGTTTATCTATACCAGATACAAGCTGGGGAGTTTGTGCAGACCAAGAAGATGGTGCTGTTGAAATAAACCACCCAAAGGATTTAAGCAAGAGCCCCGCAGTAACGGGGTTTTTTGNTTGTAGACNTTTAGGACAAACGGTACTTAATATTGCTTATATGAAGAGAATTCAATTTGTATTAGTTGCTATGCTGCTTCTATTTTGGATTGGATGTGAAGAAGGTGAAAATGAAGATGCAAGCACATCTAATCCTATTATATCAGGTCGTAATATATATATTGCAGGTTCATCTTATAATGAATCAGGTGATTATACTGCTTGCTATTGGGTGGACGGAGTCAAGGTTGAACTTCCAGACGGGGATTGGGCTACAGACATTGTGGTCAGTAACGGGAATGTTTATACTTCAGGAACCAGTGGTTCAAATGCCTGCTACTGGATTAACCAGGAACGGTTTGATCTCCCTGGAGAGTGGGGAGAAGGAGAGAGCATTGATGTGGATAGTGATAATGTGTATGTCTCTGGCTGGTGGGACAACGGTTCCTGCTACTGGAAAAATGGAGAACGGATAAACCTNACTACCAACGCAGAATCACAAGCATTTGCACTTGGAATTCGTAACAATGGAGATATCTATGTTGGCGGTTATTACATGAACAATAACCATTATTATATTCCCTGCTTTTGGAAAAATGGAAACAACAGAACGAACCTGCCCATCCCCAGTGGTGGAGATGGCGAAGTCTATGATATCGCCTTTATGGATGGCAATATGAGGTATTATGGAGGNTATGTACTTAACCCGTCTAACTTTGCAGGGTATACACCAACTGCTGTTTATTGGCGCCATACCACTAGGACTGATTTGCCCCTGGGTGGTTCAACTTTTGACATCTATGGAGCGGGAGCATATGGTATTACTATAGATGGTGATGATGTTTATGTCGCCGGTTGCACGGATTGGTTTGAAGATACCAACAATCCTTACACTACCGGGGGATCTTTTCCTCAATATTGGAAAAACAGCACAATCTATGACCTGGAAGGGGGGCCCATGACTAATTTTGGAACAGGTCTAGCCTATGATATTGGTGTGGCGGACGGGAATGTTGTTGTCGTAGGAGTTGCAACCCGGGACACGAGCTACTACGATAGTCAAGAGAGTGCCTGCTATTGGCTTAATGGTGAATTAAATTATTTGGTTAATCAAGATGATGTAAGTGAAACTATAGATAATTGGATTACCAGTGAGGCAAGAGCTGTTTATATTGAATAATATTTTATTATCAGCTTGATTTTTAGTATTCTAATTAGCTAGCCAAATCCCGCCCTGTAGCGGTTTTTTTGTTTATAGACATTTAGGACTGGTGGGGTGTAAAATCTCTTTTCATTTATCCAAGCCAATCATGAACGAATCCATAACTATTATACCTTTTTCCAGTTTGATGCTGGTCTTCATACCAGCTGGGGTGGTGATCGGCATCCTGCACGCATGGTCACTGAACTGGCAGAATACGATCTATGCTATTATCCGGATGTTGTTCCAATTGCTGCTTATTGGATATTTCCTATTGTACCTTTTCGATTCAAATAATGCATATATCACGATTATCGTTTTATCCGTTATGGTCTTTGCCAGCAGTTGGATTGCCCTGCGCACAGTCCAGGAAAACAGAATGAAATTTTACCGCTATGCACTGGTTTCCATTCTGATTGGTGGAGGTATTACTTTGTTATTAGTCACACAGGCAGTGCTGAAGTTGAGCCCCTGGTATCTGCCGCGGTATATGATCCCTTTGGCTGGAATGATTTTTGCCAGTTCCATGAACGGTGTCAGCCTGGCTGCCGAGCGGTTGCAAGCAGAAATGAACAGGAGTGTGGAATACACGAAGGCACGGGGGATTGCAATGCGGGCTGCACTGATCCCCATCACTAATTCACTATTTGCAGTTGGGGTGGTTTCCTTACCAGGCATGATGACCGGTCAGATCCTGNCGGGCATATCACCGATTATTGCAATCCGTTACCAGATTATGGTCATGTGTATGATCTTTAGTGCTGTTGGCCTCTCCTCGGCTATATTCCTTATCTACATCAAACCTCATTTAAGTAACTGGATAAAAGGGAATAACGATTAACGATTCCCGACCAGCGGAGTTTTTATTTCCATTTTTTTAAAATAATTTCAAATTGATTGTAGATTCTGGTAAAGAAAATTAGATGCAAGAACAGATCATAAATAAGACATCAACAACATTTTGTACTCGCAGAAAGTTTCTTATAAATACATTAATGGGGCTTGGAACCATCACGCTGGGTACATTCACCGTAAGCTTTATAAGCAGTTGTTCTAATAATGGACCAACTGGTCCAGCAATTGATAGTGATATTCTGGATATTAGCATCACAGTCGATATTTCTCTTTCTGAAAACCAATCACTTGCTAATGTTGAAGGCACACTGGCCTTAGGTTCCAATGCTTTAGATAACGCAGGTATCCTCCTTTACAGAAGTAGTGAAACAAGTGTTTTAGCTTACAGCCGCGTATGCACTCATAATGGCTGTNCAATTGGCGCTTTTCAGAGTGGCACATCTACATGTCCCTGCCACGGCAGCAAATTCAATACATCAGGTAGTGTTGTAAACGGACCAGCTACTACTGCCTTGAAACAGTATAATGCAACTTTGCAAGGAACAATCATCACTATTACACCATGAACTACCTATACTTTAGGATTTAAAAAAGCATCAAGCCCTGTCCAGCAGGTTTTTGTTCAGGAAAGGTCAGGATATAAAAAACGCAGTTATTGTGGTATAGGTTTTATAGATTCAGGATACCAGTGAAATTTATGTATGCAATCATCTTTTCTACACTGCTGGAAATGGCAGCAGCTGCAGACCCCAATGCTTCCCACCCGCATCAGGGTATCATCACTAAATTTATAGATCCCGGCAGAGCTAAGCTTACCCTGGNAGAACAAGCAACGCTTTTATCCGGCCAGGCAGTCTATAAGCAGACCAAACACGATAATGTAAATCGTGGAACGGCTATCTTTGATGTGGCAGCCAGCCAGGAGACCGTGTGGCAGGTGATTACCAACTTCCAACAGTACCCAAAATGGATCCAGGAGATCAGCGGAACTGAAGTCTATATGTCGGCAGGCAGGAACATTTATGTTGATTTTACTATTTCCGCTTACATGGTGAATGTTCAATATTATATCAAGCATGATTACCAGCCGGAGAAAAGCTGTATGACCTGGACACTGGACTACAGCCGAAAAAGCGATCTTGATGATTCTGCAGGATACTGGCTGGTCTACACATCTCCTACAGAAACNGGAAAAACAAGGGTAGAATATTCAATTATCCTGCGNATCGGGCCCTTGATCCCTGATTTCATAGAAACGATCCTGACCGATAAAGGGATTGAAAATGCAACCAAGTGGGTAAAAAAGGGTGCCGAAAAGCATAGTGATAATTAAGACATTTTAATATTTTGTTTTTTGATGGGTTTATTTGTTTAAACCGGGTATTGATCTAACAAATCAAACCTGAACCGCCCCGCCTCGGATCACCCACAGCTTCCTCTGGAGTAACAGCATTCACACCACCAAAAAATAAATTCTGTACACCCCACTGGTGAATGGACATGCCTTCAGGCAGTTCGTATTCATCGGGTATGGGGATTTCAGGTTCACAATGCAGGACGTTGCCTTCCAGATGGATCCTGGATGACTGGATGGCTCTTTCAAGATCCATGTTCTTCATTAAATTGAGAATGACCTGTATCATAGCCGAACGGATGCGGTTGCTACCTCCGCTGCCAATGACCAGTTCTGGTCCATCATTGCCCATGATAACGGTAGGGGAAATCATGGTTGGCAAGCGCTGCTGCCGCAGGAAATTGTGAAAGCCGGAGGGGTTTAAATCTTCCTCCCCAAGCATATTGTTCAGCATTACACCCAGTTCCGGAATCAAATATCCGCAGCCTTCACCGTTGGTAGTGGTAACACTGGCTGCATTTCCAGCTTTGTCAATGATACTGACTTGGGTGGTGGACCCGCTGGATGGTGGATTGTTTCCAGCTTCAGCGGCCGTTTGCAGGGAACGGTACTGTTCAAGGTACCGCTCGAAAGTATTTTCATTAAGTATTTGCGAGATATGGTAATTGTCATTGGGATCGGTGGATGAATTTTTCCTGGCAGCACTAGTCACCTGCATGGCGCGTACCAGGTTCATAATATCTGTGCTTGAGGTAGTATGTGCACGTTCCAGCAGCTGCAGCGTAAACGTGATCAGCGTGCCGCCTACCGATGGCATGGGATTAGTGTAAATAGTTTTGTCATTGAAGCGGCTTTTTAAGGGAACTCTTTCTACTACCTTATAATTGGCCAAGGAGTCTGCTGTAAGTAAACCATTCTGACCGACGGCGTTGAGCATGTATGTGGATCCCCGGCCTTTATAAAAAAAGTCCGCTCCTTGTGTAATGAGTTCTTCCATAAAATCTGCAAAGGCCAGATTATGAAATTGGTCACCCGCCTTCAAAATGTTTCCGTCTGGTGCAAATAATGCTTTTCCGCTTTCGGAATGGGTTAGGATCGGTTCAAGTATTTCGTTTATGTAACCCTGCGCTTCATTAAAGACAATGCCTTGCCTTGCAGCTTCGATTGCCGGCGCTAATACAAGTTTCAAGGGCAGTTGGCCCAGTCGTTCATGCACCTTTAAAAGTCCGGCTGTATTTCCAGGTACCGCAACAGATCCCTGGCCAATGTGAAATTCCTGCTGTTCGGGTCCAAAATCAACCCAAACGCTGAAGAAATCCAGTTCTTTCTTTGACTGGGGCGGGGGAGTATCTACGAAAAAATCAAATAAGACAGGGTCACTATTCACCGGACAGGCCAGCAGTGCACCCCCGCCGCCGGGTCCCGTGAGGTTACATTCTGACACCATGGACGTAAAGACGGCTCCCACAGCAGCGTCAAAAGCATTGCCGCCGTTTTCCAGAATCTCCCTAGCGGATTGGACGGTTGTTTTTTCCCCGCCGGCTATGGCTCCGTATTTCATTTTATTTGTCGTTTGTAAAATGTTATGTCGTTGAAAATTTTAATCCAAAGAACGGCCGGATCCATTTCAGGCGCTTGATCACATATTCATACAGCGCCAGGCTGCCCCCGAAGGTTGCTGCCAAGATAAATACCAATTTTATAGTAGCAGGCAAGGCAGTGGGTATAATGAAATAAGAAAAAGCGTATTGTATGGGCATGTGCACAATATAAACCGGGTAGACGGCTTTGCTAAAATAAGATAGTTTTCGAGACGGTTTATTGAGGAAAGATGAACCATACCCAAAGATGGCCAGCATCCAGCAGATGGATTCTAAAGCTGTTAGGGCATGAGGGCCTTCTAATCCAAAGACAAACAGCCTTACGAGGTAAAGCAGAATGGCCAAGACTAGTGCAATTACCCGATCTCTTTCCACTGCTTTCCAGAATGCGTTTCCAATAGAAATAAAGGTATATCCTAACAAAAAGCAAACCATTCCCAGCCAAAATCCGTGAAGTGTCTTGGCATAGGAGGAAAAATATTCTGGGTTTACCAATACAGCTTCTACTGCAACTGGCAGGGCCAGCAGGAAAAGCCCTCCACGCACCTTCGTCAATTTTGAAAACGCGTGAAGGAAAATATTTTCAGGACGGTTTTTGAGGTAGGAAATAAAAGGAAGTAGGAGCAGTACATACAGGAAAATGTTTCCAAGGAACCATAAATGTCCATCATTCGGGAAGTATGCCCACCCGCTTACTTTTCCATAATGCAGCATTGCGATGTAAACACTAATGGGGCAGATGAAGAAAAACCCGAAAACGAGAGGAATCAGAATCCGGACGGTTCGATCCTTTAGCAATTGTTTCCAATTCCTGCGTTCCATGGCAAAGCGGACGCCCATTCCGGAGATTAAGAACAGGATTGGTATCCGCCAGATATTTATCAGTGCCATGAATATCCACAGCTTTTCCAGTGAATCTTCATTCTGGATGAAAAAGATCTTTATGGCCCAGGGCTGAAAGCTGACAACAACGTGGTATAAAATGAGCAGCCCCAAGGCTAGGACCCGCAGCCAGTCAACATCGTAGCGTCTAATAATTACACTCCTTCTTCCAATTCATAATCGAGTAAATTTCCTAGTTTGTAGTCTAAAACTTAAAATGATTTATAACAACTTTTATGTAATTACGGATAAATAAATACATTGGAAAATCCTCCGTCAAATCGCGGAGGATTTTTGTATAAAAGTACTAAATTTGTTTAATGAATAAATATCTATATCTACTTGGTGCTTTTTTTCTCTTTATTGATAGTATACTTTTTGCTCAAGTCTCAACTATAAGTGGCTTCGTTAGAGATGATGCCAGCGGTGAGCCCCTGGGGTACGCCAATGTGTTCATCAAAGACACGAATATCGGCGGAGCTACCAACATGGAAGGGTATTTTGTCATAACCGGTGTACCAGCAGGTGAGCAAGAGATCGCTGTCTCCATTATCGGTTTTGAGATGATTACTGATAGCATCATGGTATTTGCAGGCGAGAACCAGCGCCTGGATTTTCGCCTGCGGTCCACGGTCCTGGAAGGGGAGGCGGTGGATGTTTTCGGCGAGATCCAAAAAATGCGCCAGTTGGTAGAGCCCAGCCGGGTTAGTCTGGATTTGCGTACACTGGAAATGGCCCCAGCGTTTGTGGAGCCGGACCTCTTTCGCACAGTGCAGATGCTGCCGGGAGTTCAGACGCTTAATGATTTTTCCAGCGCCCTTTACGTCCGCGGTAGTACACCGGACCAGAACCTGGTCATGCTGGATGGCATTACCATTTACAATCCTTATCATTTAGGCGGTATCTTTTCCACCTTTAACACCGATGCCATCAAGGAAGCAGATTTCCACGCCGGCGGCTTTCCCGCTCGTTACGGCGGCCGCATGGGCGCCATATTAAATGTTATCAACCGTGAGGGTAATACGGAAGAATTTCACGGCATTGCCAATATATCGGCCATATCCAGCAAGGCCCTGTTTGAAGGTCCCCTGCCGAAGTTTGGTGGTATGAAAGGCTCCTGGATGTTTGCTGGACGACGCACCTATTTTGATCAATTTATTAATGCAATCTTGTGGTTGTCCGGTGATGATAGCGGCTTCGAATTTCCCTATTATTTCTACGATTACCAAATCAAGGTCAACCTGGATGTGAACCCCGACCACCGCCTCACCTACAGCCGTTTTTATGGCGACGATGTTCTGGACTTTGAGTTTACCGATCAGAGGGAGAACTATGAGATTCAGACCGATTATTATGAAGATTCACGATCAACTTTTAGTATTAACTGGCCCTGGGGGAACCATTCCAACAGCTTGACCTGGCGCTGGCTCATCAGTCCCCAGCTGGTGGCAAAAACATTTGTGGCTAACAGCCGCTACCGGTTCCATTTTGATATGTCCTTTTCAGAAACCGGTAACTGGAACTCTGGCAATGAATTGGGCTCTTTCAGCGATGCCTTTTTGTTTGATTTTTTTGATATTGTGGATGATCGGACCATCGAAACAGAAATTTCCTGGCACGGACTGGCCAACCACCAGCTTATGGGCGGGGCACAGATCAAGCAGGTGAACTATGACCTGGGGATCGAATTTGAATATTCCAACCTGGATACAACCATTTACCTGAATCCGTTGCAGATGCAGGATCAAACCCAGGAGACGTCGTTATTTTTCCAGGATAAGTGGGATGTCACCTCCAACCTGGTATTGCAGTTGGGGGCCCGGTTCATGGACTATTCCCTCCATGACACACTGTACATCGACCCCCGCTTTGGCTTGAAATTTCTTTTGCAGCAAGACCTGTCTTTTAAACTGGCGATTGGCCGTTATCACCAATTCCTGACTATTGCCAATCCAGAGGATGAATCCCTACGCATTATTGACTTCTGGCTGGGCATCCCCGCTGAACGGCAAGCGCCCTACGCCGACCACCTAATACTGGGAATTGAATACCTATCCGAGGAGAACTGGCTATTTCGGGCCGAAACCTACTACAAGCATTTTGAGAACCTGATCACCATGAAACAGGGTGAACTATTCCAGGAAGAACAGGATGAGCTGCGCTTTACACCCTTTAACGAATTTTATGATACCAAAGGATATGCCTACGGCCTGGAACTGTTATACAAAAAGACTGCCGGGCGCCTGCGGGGCTGGGTTGGTTACACCTACGCGGAGACAAAGAGGCATATTGATAAATACGGGTGGTACAACCCCAAATACGACCGCACCCATACCTTGAACTTGGTGGGTGATGTTGAGCTCTTTAAAGAAGGGAGCAGCGGCATAGGTGCCTATTTGAAAGGTGTCCATTTCAGCACGTCCCTCCAGGCGGCCAGCGGGCAGCCCTTCACCCCGCCCATAGGACGCTATGAGCAATGGAACGCAAACCATGATCCGTGGGAACCTTCCTGGTATGGTGTGCAAAGTTTTCTCGTGGACAGTAAGAATTCAGAACGACTGCCGTTCTATTTCCGTTGGGACATTGGTTTTAAACAGAATAAGACGTTCTTAGGTTTGCCCTATGAGCGCTATATCCAGCTGATCAATGTAACCAATGCAGTGAATGCCCTAACCTACCAGTACCGTAACAAGGTCAACCGGCTGACCGGGGAAACCATCGGCATGGAACGGGCGGCAGTACCCATGTTTCCATTTTTCTTAAGCTTCGGTTACAGGATAGAGATATAATGCGTCTAATTTCTATCAGTTTTTTCTGTATTGTTTCATTTGCCTGTTTGAGCATTGAAGGGGAACTGGATTGGGAGGACGTCACCTCCGATCACGAATCGGTGCTGAACATTATGGGCCTGCTTTCCGCAGATTCGCTGGTGACCAGCGTGGTTCGTGTGCACCGCTCTCTGGCTATGGACGAAGCTTCCGATACCCTCATGCGGGATACTATTTTCGGTAACATTGTCATCTATTATGCCTCCCGCTATGTGGTCCGCGATGCGGAAGTGATCGTGAGCAACGGACAGCAGGGTTATCTATTCGAATACACTGATTTTGAAATGGGCGAAGACGATACTGTTGTTATTGGTGGTTATGTGTACAACGGTGATGATCTGCAGCCCCAGGCGGGAGAAGCTTGGACCCTTTCGGTATCCACACCTGGCGGCTTGAGTGCGAATGGGGAAACGACCATTCCCCCGGCACCCCAGCTAATCATGGAAGAATTACCGGATACATTTCACCTTAGTCAAACCATGGATATCCGCTGGCAAACCATGTCCGACAATTATCAGATCATCAACGCTGGCAATGTACTGGCCTATTTTTTCGATGATGATTATTACGAGGATAGTAAACCGGATTATGCCTGTGGGCTTTGGCAGGAAGAGATCATCAGTCCCGATGAAGCATCTTGGACCTACCGCCGGGAGATTTGTAATGATGATCCGTTCCTGGATTGGGAAGAGGATTACCTGCTTATCAACCTTATGAGCATGGACGATAATTATTTTGATTATTTCATCCGCTACGCCGGGGACCCGGAATTTTCCAGCCTGTTTTTAGGAGAGGGTGGTTCCGGACGCAGTTTCGGTATTGAGGGCGGTATCGGCGTCTTTGGCGCTGTTGGCATTGACCGGCACTATATGCCTATTGTACCTTAACTAACACCACAATATGTAAAAACAAGCAAGAACAGATTATGAGAATACGTTTGCTATTAAACATATGTTTTACAGGATCGATCCTTCTGGGCCAGGAGTTGTTTGATCCCTACCAGGTCCACACCCTGGAAATAGAATTTTACAATTCTGATTATGATTCCATTTTGCAGGCTCAATGGGAAATTGATGATAAATCCTATGAACTTGCCACAGTCGTTTTCAACGGCGATACATTAGATAGTGTTGGTGTCCGCTATAAAGGAAATTCCACATTCTGGTGGACCCAAATTTTGGGTAGCCCCAAGTTTCCTCTGAATATTGATTTTAACCTGATTGACGATGACCAGGACCTGCTGGGCTATATAAAAGTTAAGCTTTCAAATTCCATTTTTGACCCAACCTTTATCAAAGAGTCACTAGGGTACATAACAGAGGGCTATTACCTGCCCACATCGAAAGTGGGGTACATGAATGTATCTATAAATGACAACCATTTGGGATTATATATTTCAGTGGAATCGGTGAATGATCCATTTTTGACTAAGCATTTTGGAAATGAAGAAGGAACGTTTTTTAAGTGTGAACCCCAGTTTCACTATGGGAGCGGCCTATATAATGCTTGGCCGGACTTGCGCTGGTATGGCGCTGATTCCACAGCTTATGCCTACCGAAAGGGCTATGAATTAAAGTCAGAATCGGGCTGGGCTGATTTATTGGATTTAATTTATACATTGAATTTTGAAATTGACAGCATCGAGACCATTTTGAATGTGGACCGGGTGTTGTGGTTTTTTGCCGCCTCACAGGTCATGCCTGATCTTGATACTTATAATGGATTTTACATGCATAATTATTATTTATATCGAAATACGAGCAGCGGCCAGTTTGAGATCATTCCCTGGGATAAGGACCACACTTTTGGCGGCGCTATGATCAATACTATTATCGATTTAGGCGGCAACGTTTCCTGGATATATAATTGGGATCCCTTTTTATTTGAAGATGATAACGAACGACCCCTATTTAGCCAGCTCATCGATATCCCTTTATATAAAAAGATTTACACGGCTCACATTCGTACTATCATTAATGATATCTACGATGTGGATCATATCCAAAGCATAGCTTATGAAATGCAGGACTCGATTGAGGTTTACGCTGAGTCATATCCAAACATATTTCCATCGTTTAATTCAAATGATTATTTCCGCTATAATGTGGATAATTACCTGATTGCCCCGGACGGTTCTCACTGGTGCGGAATCACCTCCACTATTACCCCGCGGCTGGCATATTTGCTAAACAATGATGAGATCCAGAAAATAGCTCCGGCCATTGTTTATGTCTTGCAGGAGAATATGGATCCGGAAGCGGAGGAGGATGTGATCATCCAGACCCAAGTGACCGGCGCCACTAACGTAGAGTTGATGTCCACAGTAAATACAGCTAATTCCCAGTTTACATCCATTCCCATGTTAGATGACGGCCAGCATGACGATGGGGAAGCGAATGATGGTGTTTACGGAGCGATCGTTCCATTTCAGGAAAATGGCAGTTATGTGAAATATTACATCCGTGCAAGAAATAATGATGCTTTGATATTAAGCCCGCAAAAGGCAGAAAATGAGTTTTACGAGTATATCGTTGGTTCTTTGCCGGGTAGTTCAATTGTTATCAATGAGATTAATTACAATTCGGCTGATGATGAATTTGATCCGGATGACTGGGTCGAGCTGTACAACCCCACCAGTGAAACAATTTCCATTGGACTTTGGGAGTTCAAAGATGAAAATGATGATCATGTGTATACCATCGCAGAGGATATATCTCTTGGAGAAGATGAGTATCTAGTTTTATGTACTAATTCCTCTGCTTTTGCAGATCTTTTCCCTGAAGTTGAAAATTATGTTGGAGATATTGACTTTGGATTAAGTGGCGGCGGTGAATTGATCAGATTATTCGATTCAAGTGGTGTATTAGTGGATGCAGTAGAATATGATGATAATGATCCCTGGCCTGAAGAGGCTGATGGCAATGGACCAACACTGGAATTGATCAATCCCAATATGGATAATGCCCAGCCGGAAAACTGGGCAGCATCTGCCGGGTACGGCTCTCCGGGCAGTCTAAATTCATCCTATTTGTCAAATGAAGACGAAATATTGACGTCTACTGAATTCATACTGAACAATAATTACCCCAATCCCTTTAACCCGGTCACAACCTTCAGCTATACTTTGCCACAAGCAGCACTGGTGCGAATGACCATCTACGATATGTTAGGCAGACAGGTTAAATCATTGCTGCATGAATATCAAACTCCCGGTTATAAGTCCTTGCAGTGGAACGCTACCAACGATCTAGGTCGGCCAGTCGCGGCGGGGGTGTATTTATATATGATCCATGCCGGTGAATTCACGCAGACGAAAAAGATGGTGCTGCTCAAATAATGGTGTTATGTCTTAAACAAAATAAAAAGCCATGAATTATCACGGCTTTTCTTGTTGACATTGTTTGTTTTATAGCTGTAGCATACTGTAATCTTTTAAATTTGAATTGGAATAATCATACCTTAAATACAAGTAAGGATTGCATATCAATAACATAAAAACAAACAAAGTTATATTTTATGCCTCGCTAATCGTTCTCTTTTTATTTACGGTACCCCTGATTATCTGGTCTGATGAGAGTTATCAATTTCTTGCTTTTTTGAAAACGTTCTTCGAGGATATGTTTGGCAGTATATACCAGACGTTGACAATCTTGGTGATGGTGTTTGTACTTTGGCTGGCATTCAGTAAACACGGTCAAATTAAACTAGGCGAGGGCGGATATCATTTTAATACATTCAGTTGGGCGTCTATGCTTTTTTGTGCTGGTGTGGCGACGGGTATTTTGTATTGGGGGACCATAGAATGGGCTTACTACTATGAAACACCGCCCTTTGGAATTACACCCCGTTCCGACATGGCCATTGAATATGCGGCAACGTATGGTATGTTTCATTGGGGATTGGCTGGCCGGGCCTTTTATTGTTTGCCGGCAATTGCTCTCAGCTACGTGTACTATGTTAAGCGTGTACCTTTGCTAAGGATTAGCAATAGCTGTAGAGGATTATTGGGCCGCCATGCCGATGGTGTCCCGGGGCAAGTAATAGATGTCTTGTTCATGGTTGGTTTACTGGGCTCGACCGGTACATCCATGGGGCTGGGAACGCCCATGATTGCCGCAGGAGTTGAATCAATTTTTGGTGTCTCTGAATCATTTTCATTAAAGGTCCTGGTTATATTATTCTGCGCAACCATTTTTTCCATTTCAGTTTACTTGGGATTGAACAGGGGTATTAAGCGTTTGAGTAATTTTAATACCACGGTAGCCTTTATTTTCCTTGCTTTTATATTTTTAGCAGGCCCCACCGTTTTCATTCTTAAAATGAGCTTGAATAGTTTTGGCTTAATGCTGCAGAATTTTATCAGGATGCTGACCTGGACAGATCCGTTAACCGACTCACGGTTTGTTGAAGACTGGAGTATCTTTTATTGGTCATGGTGGATAGCTGTGGGTCCTTTCAACGGTATTTTTATTACGAAAATATCCGGTGGCAGAAGCATTCGCCAGGTGATCTTGGGCACCATGTTATTTGGCAGCATTGGGTGTGCTGTTTTCTACAATATACTTGGAAATTATGCTCTCCATCTTGAATTAACCGGTGACTTTTTAACAACGAACCTGATTCAAATTGGCAAAGGAGCTCAAGCTATATCAGGAGTCATCGGCTCATTACCGGGAGGACAAATCACCTTACTTTTCTTTACAATCATGAGTGTGGTGTTTATGGCTACCACATTCGATTCTTCTTCCTACGCCCTGGCATCATGCGCCTCTGAAAAACTGGAAGCGCACCAGGAACCGGCCCGCTGGCAGCGGCTATTCTGGGCATTTACATTGATAATTTTACCTTTGTCACTGATCTATATTGGAGGATTGGACTCCTTGAAACTTGCTGTGTTGGTATCCGCTTTACCTTTGACCATTGTTTATGTTTTTATGGGCATATCCTTGACCATCCTTTTAAAAAAGCATAGGGGGAACAATGACATTTCTGAATAAGCCGCTCAAGGTGGTCATTCCCGCGGGCGCTTCTGGTATCGGCAAGACCATCGCCGAAGCCTATTTACAGGAAGGCTGCCGAGTATTTGTTTGTGATGTGTCTGATAAATTTATCGGATCATTCCGGGAAGAAAATTCAAATACATTTATTGAAAAGGTGGATGTTTCCGATTATGCTCAAGTGGCCAAATTTTTTCAACATGTGGATAAGGAAACGGATCATATTGATGTGATCATCAATTGTGCTGGTATTGCCGGGCCCACAGCAGCCCTCCAGGACGTGGAGCCAGGTGAGTGGGAGCAGACCATTGCTGTAAGTCTGAACGGCATGTTTTTCGTGTTAAAGGAAGGTATTCCGCTTTTAAAAGGATCATCGGCACCGTCCATTATTAACATTGCTTCCAGCGCATCATTTTTCGGATTTCCTTTGCGGTCACCCTATACAGCAGCCAAATGGGCGGTCATTGGTTTGACCAAGACACTGGCCATGGAACTCGGGGGAGCGGGTATTAGGGTCAATGCTATTTGTCCAGGGAGTGTAAGCGGAGAGCGCATCAACCAGGTTATTGAAGCCGATGCCCAAATACAAGGGAAATCAGCGGAAGAAATAAAAGAACTTTATGTGAAACATGTATCAATGAAAACATTTGTAGAACCTGAAGACGTGGCCCACCTTGCACTGTTTTTGTCTTCTGACTATGGACGGTATATTTCAGGACAGGCGATAGGATTGGATGGGCATACTGAAGGGTTGTCAACAGATCTATAGGAGATAATATGAAAGCAGCATGGTATGAAGAATTTGGGTCCGCCGCAAATGTACTCAAGGTAGGTGAATATAAAACACCGGAACCTAAATCAGGCCAAGTAAAGATCAGGGTGCATGCCTCTGGAATAAATCCATCAGATACAAAAAAAAGGCTGGGCGCCAACCCCAAATTACTGGATGCCGGACCGGTAATACCGAATAGCGACGGCGCCGGGGAAATTATTGCAGTCGGCAACGGTGTTTCCGATGACAGATGCGGTGAACGGGTGTGGATATATAATGGCCAATTCGGTCAACAGGAGGGCACCTCCGCAGAATATGTATGCGTTCCATCAGAGCAGGCAGTTTGGATACCGGACAATGTTTCTTACGAAGCAGGCGCCATGATGGGTATTCCCGCCATGACATCCCATCGCTGTGTATCAGCAGATGGTGACGTGGGCGGGCAGATCGTTTTGGTCACAGGCGGTGCCGGCAGGGTAGGGTATTATGCCGTTCAGTGGGCGAAACACTTTGGTGCAACAGTGATCGCAACCGGTTCCAGCCCGAAAAGCGTAGACCATTGCAAAAATGCCGGCGCGGATCTGGTGGTGGGACATCCAGCAGATGAATCAGTGAAAGAAATACTGGAATTCACAAATGGCAAGAAAATTGATCGAGTGGTGGAAGGTGATTTTGGCGTAAATCTCCTGCCCGTNCTTAATTTATTAAAAACGAATGGCATTATTGCGACCTATTCCTCTATGACGGATATGAATCCGTCCATTCCCTTTTTCAGAATGATGTTTATGGATATTACCATACGGATGGTCTTGGTTTACGTTATGCCGACGGAAGCCAAACAGCATGCTATTGAGGATATTACAGCTATGTTGAAAGAAGATCGTTTGGATAACCGGGTAGCTGAAACGTATACNCTGGACGAAAGCGTGCAAGCCCACCAGGCCATCGAAAAAGGAGGGAATCTTGGTTCCGTGATCATCAAAGTTGATTAATAGAACTTATATTTTTTTCAAACAATAAGAACAAAAATGAAAGCATACTTCATTCTGATATTGTCGTCTTTATTTTTTATACAGGCCCAGACGACATTCCATACGTTTGATATAAATGGTGAAATCCGAGAATATTACCTGCACCTTCCAAATAATATAGAAGATGATGCACCATTGGTCTTTGTCTTGCATGGCTATTCTGGTACAGCAAATTCATTAATGAATTATACCGGTATGAACCAAGTCGCGAATGCGAATGGGTTTGCGGTCTGCTATCCGCAAGGTATTCAGGATGATTGGAATAATAATTTCTGGAATGTAGGCTATGAATTTCATGCGAACGAAACGGTGGATGATGTTGAATTTTTATCTGCTTTAGCTCAATTTTTACAGGGTGAATACAATTTAAGCAGTCAGTATACTTTCAGCACNGGCATGTCTAATGGGGGCGACATGAGCTACCTGCTGGCCTGCCAGGCGTCAGACGTGTTTAAAGCTGTGGCACCTGTTGCCGGCTGCATGATGGCCTGGATATTTACTGCATGCATGCCCGCTGATCCCATCCCTGTTTTTAAGATCCATGGAACCGCTGACGATATTACATATTGGGCAGGTGATATAAACAATAACCAGGGCTGGGGGCCTTATTATGACGTACTCACCACATTTAATTTCTGGGTACAGATGAACAACTGTACAGAATCAATTGTTGATACTTTACCAAATACAAATACTTCCGATGGCAGTTATGTGGTGGCTCACAAACACTGGAACGATAACAATAATCAAGTGTGGCTGTATGAAGTTGTCAACGGTGGTCATGACTGGCCCGGGNANTGGGGAAATATGGATATCAATGCCAGTGAAGAGATTTGGAACTTTTTTACTCTAGTTGTAGAGGATTCATCAAATATTCATATAGAAAATGAGGGCCAGCATCCGACTGCTTTCGCATTGCTCCAGAATTACCCCAATCCATTCAACCCGGTCACCACCATACGGTACGATCTGCCCCAGGAATCCCATGTGCATCTTGTCATCTATGACATTTTAGGTAGGGAGGTCAAAACAATAGTGAATAGTAAGGAACATGCGGGNTACCGGTCAGTGCGCTGGGATGGACTGAACAGCTATGGCCAGGAGGTAAGTNCGGGGATGTATTTCTACCGTTTAGAAACGTCAGACTTCTCTAAAGTCCAGAAGATGGTGCTGTTGAAATAACAGCCACAAAACTTGTGAAATGTAAATAATGAATAATTAAATAAGGATAATAAATGAAACATTTTCTTTTAATCTCACTCACAATAGTTCTATTTGTGTCGCNNAAGAACACCACAGAGGAAAACTTAATTGCTTTTGATATGAATGGTGAAACCCGCCAATACATTCTCCATCGACCGGACGGGTTGCAAGAAAATAGTCCATTGGTTTTTGTTCTGCACGGTTTAGGCGGTTCAGCGAGCGGAATCAGGGAATATTCTCGAATGGATAAAGTAGCCGACGAAAATGGATTTGCTGTGTGTTATCCTCAAGGAACTGGTGGGAGTGAAGATACAAAATATACAAAAAAAGGTACACATTTCTGGAATGTAGGTTACGAGGTTCACAAAAATGAAACTGTGGATGATGTAGAATTCATAACGTCATTGGCTATGTTTTTACAGGAAAAATACAATTTAGATTCGGAAAAAACATTTTGTACCGGAATGTCCAACGGGGGAGATATGAGTTATCTTTTGGGATGTGCAGCGCCGGATATTTTTAAAGCAATTGCCCCAATCACCGGTTGTATGATGAAGTGGATCTATGATTCATGCAATGAAAATGATCCGGTTCCTGTTTTTCATGTTCATGGAACAGCAGACCACACAACTTATTACGATGGGGATGAGGAGAATAGAGATGAATGGGGGGCTTATATGGGTGTGGAGAGAACCATCAATTTATGGATTGAGCGTAATGAATGTTCAAACACCAGCGTTGACACTCTACCCGACATTGACAAGAATGATGGAAGTATNGTCATTGCCCAGAAAAATACAGGCGGAAAGAATAATAATGAGGTTTGGTTTTATAAGGTCATTGGTGGNGATCATGAATGGCCACAGGGCTGGCCGAAAAATTCTGGTAACCAAGATTTGAATACCAGTGCTGAAATCTGGAATTTCTTTCAGCACTCAATGAAGAATTAATTNTGTAAAATTTAGGTTACAATTTAAAGGTTAGGCCGATCTGGGAACTGATGCCCAGGACGCCTAAGTCCGACACGGAATAATCCACGTTCAACTTGTAGGGAATGGACGGGAAACTTTCAGAAGAGAGACCGAATCCCCATGACCAGCGATTAACGTAAAGTTCGGAATTAGCTGCATCCTCCAACCCACCTGTAGACAGATCATCGATGGAATCACTATAGTGCAGATATTCTTGCCTTACCCCGGTCCGCAGATAAATAAGATTACTTACTTTTAATTCTGCACCGCCAAGAAAAAATGGATTTTGATCCCGGGAGTCATAATAATCAGCATTCACNGTCAAAATTAGCAAATTGTTTTTAATTAGAGATTGCGGACCTAAAGGCTGAAATGAGAGCCCAAAGCGAAATGCCATGGGCAGGGGCCAATCTTCCGTACGCAGAGTGGCAATTACATCCGGATTGCCATCCANATCTTCAAAAGGATCAATATCNACTTTCTGNTCTGTTCCTTCCAGGCTCATTTTNGTTCCAAAGTTGGTGATGGACATACCGATCTTTAATCCCGAGAAACGGGTAATATATTGTGAACCCACATCAATGGCGATTGCATTTGCAGATGAAAAGGATATGGATTCCTGGATTATTTTTAATTGTACACCAAAATTGAAGCGGTCACTCATCTTTTTTGCATAGGCAAGACCAATGGCCANATCAGATGCGGAAAAGGAAGTTCCATCTCCTTCAGGTTCTAGTTCAGTGGTGCGTTCCATTTTTCCCAGATTGAGATAATTGATACTTAAACCAAAGTGACCGANCCGTCCAGCGGGNANTACTGCNGCAAAGTAACTATGGGTAAAATCAAATATCCAGTCTGTGTGGTTTACCGCAATCTCTATTCCATTAGCATTCGCGATTCCAGCCGGATTCCAGAATAAACTTGTGGGGTCATCTACCTGGCCAGTAATGGCACCGCCCATCGCTGCAGCTCTTCCACCTACACCTATTTTAAGGAAGTTAGCTGCTGACGTGCCGGCGTTGTCAAATTGACCGAGCANGATNGAATAGNAAAACAGCATGGNTAANAATGATCGTCTCATTTTATCACCGCAAATTTTCCTGTGAACTCTTCACCGGAATCAAACCCGCCGGAAACCACATGAAACACATAAACCCCAAAGGCCACATCCTGGCTGTTATAGGTCATTAAATTCCATGCTTCCACGCTTGGCCCGCGGTAACCTGGGCTATTGGGGTTGTGTTCCAACAATTGCACCAGTTCTCCGGCCGTGTTATAGATCCGAATAACACATTCCGTTGGTAAATGGGTAAAATGTAATTCTTTAACATATGCGATCTGCTCGTATAGGGAGGTGACCACGTAAGGATTGGGGACCACCTTAATCTGTTTCAGNTCGCCCGTGGAANTTTTATNATCATCTTCTGAAGTGGTAATGGTGTAGGTATCCTCGCCCATAATGATGGGATTTGGAATGTAAATACGCAATCGATCACCTTCATTAAAAAAATAATTATCTATATTCCAATTAATTACCCATCCCATTTGATCTGTGTCTTCAGCATAGTGCAGGATACTTTCAGCGGCGTATGGTGTGTATCCGGGAATGAACTGAAAATCCGTATTCAGTCTGTATCCGTAAGCCCAGGAAGTATCAATTGTAGTATCTATAAAAGCGAATGTTGAATCAAAAATCATTACACTATCTAATTCCCAAATACGGCCTTCTGGTTTAGTAGTGCCTACTGTTTGATAAGCGGCAAAATTCAGACGTTGTTCGTTTTCCACATTCCAAAGTTCAAAGGGGATCTTAATGGTATCCACATCCTGGAAACCATAAAGGGTAAGAATATTATAATAAGATGCTATTGAGCCTTTGTCAGTGAAGCGCAATTCCAGATCATTCCGTAAATCGGAAATAACCGGTTTGTTTCCAAGGTCACCNCCTAAATTTGAGGACAGGGTATTTGCATAACTGTACCACGTAGCTTCAGGGGCACTGGGATGCCCTAAACCGACAAAAGGAATGTTACTGGCGGAATTAATATCAATGGGTGTTAGTACTGTGGAATCTTCCTGCTCTATTTCAAACACCACACTGGAGAAGGAAGGAATAAAACCGTCTACCACATGCTGGGATTCGGAAACAATATCTGTTTCTTCAGGTATNATAGTATCACCTGTGGTGGTGTTGACCATAGACCAATAACGCGTGTAGGTCGTGTCCCAGTCAGACATATTTGTGTTGCTGGAATCAACCGTATCTATCTNTTCATNAAACTCAACCAGATAAGTATAACCCTTGCTGATTAGATCATCTTCAGTGACTTCTGAATATCCCAATAGTTCGACCATGAATGGATCCGCTGCAATGGNTGTCAGNGTCGCATCGGAATATCCAACATGTTCTACATTGTCGACGCCGCCTTTTTCNAAACCTGCAGGAGCNGCCTGGGGNNTTAAGGCCACGGTGTTATCATTGGCAATATAGGCATCCTTGGCTTTTGAATTTTCCATCGGGTCTACTGGCGCTCCGGCCCAGTCATCAGGTCCATCGTATGCAGTGACCGCATACCAGTATTCATACCCATTAATAATATTTTCATCAATAAACGTGTATTGCAGTCCGGATTCCGAACCCAGGTTATAATAGATCAATGGGTCATTCATAACAAAAGGACCTGAAATACCATCTGCGTTATCATAAATAGCCAAAGGCTGATATATATCAGTTGGATTACCGTTTAGATCCGTGATCACATTTCCCCAGGTGGAGCCACGATCCGTGCTACGGTAAATACGGTACCCTTGAAAGGAATTCGTGCCGGTGACCGGATCAACGGATGATTCGCTGCGATTGTCCCAATATAGTACGATCTTTTTGTCATCTTGGACAGCGCGCACCAACGGCTGGTCCGGGGGCTGTGGACTGGAACAACTGTTATTATAAAGTGATTGAAAAACTTTGGCATTACGCAGCAGATCAGCTTCATTGATGCCAACAAAATCAGCAAAAGTAAAAACCACTGATTCTCCTGGCGCTACATCTAAAGCCGGAACTGTTTGACCAGCAGTATTGACATGTTCCGGTCCGCCCGCAGTCATAATCCAGGTAACATCCGGGCCGTAAGAAAAGGGTTTATTATATAATACATCAGATGAGTGTGGTGCAGTGTTGTCTGGTTCTTCAATTCCCGCCAGCATCTGGATGTTATAGGCTTCTACATCGCTCTGGGTGTCCTCATCCCATGGAACTGTATGAAATGCAGTAATTCCATAAGGTTGAGTTGTGCCATCATTTTTATAATATGTACACTCTAGGAATTTTACCCCAACCCACGCAATGCCTGATGATTTGAATCCTTCCGATTGATCATCGGGATCATACAAGATAGCCAGGTTTTCCAATAAATGGGCATCGGTTGTGTCTGATAATTTTTCAGCAATGTGGGGATCTTCTGGTTCAATGAACAGGCATAGATCATCGGTCCATTCATTCCAGCCTTGTTCCGGTGTATCAGGATCACTGTTTATTCCAAAATACAGATCCTGTAAAGTATCCTTGCCAACGTTTGTCATTTTCTGGATGAAGATAAAACCATCATTGCCGAATGTATTGCTGTAGTTCAACACCCATACATCAATACGGATGTCGAGTGGCCCCACACCATTGTTGCTGGCAAATGTATTCCCGTATTCCGGATCATTATCGGTAACTACAAAATAGGCTTCCCGATCGGCCTTAACACCAATTCCACAGGGAGCATCAGGAAATCCTTCAGGACCCAGTTCCGGCTCTACTCCGGGGAAGTACAACGTATCTTCGGGAACTTTTGACGCGTTGTAGATAATGGACATGAATGTATCACCCCTTGCTGACTCGATAGGCCATTGATCCGGCCAGGATGCAGGAATATCACTGAAGGCCACACCGATGTTGGCATCTGTATCCACATAACCGGCATCATAATTTGGCAAAGGTTCAAACTCTTCATCGTGGTCCCTGGCGGAATACTTGGTACCCACACTGACAGAGGGAACACCACCCTTTAATGCTCCAGCAATAGGCCCNGCTGTCCAATAATACGTGCAACAGCCATCCATGATCATGCTTCCGGCTGGGAATTCGTGGCATAACCCCCAGGGGTCATACCCATAAATAGCGGCATTTGATAACCGCAGAACCACATTCCCCTTATCCAGAACACTGCGTTTTCTATCCTGGGCCCCGAGTATCTTGGACGTCCGGTCATTAAAACCTGGTTTAGCTATGTACAGATCATAATACTGTTTTTTCGTCAGGTTCATTTCCTGACCAAATAAGAACGTAAAGAAGCAGAAGCCAAGTAAAGTTAGTTTTTTGATGTTCAATTTAATGACCTATGCTAATCCCAATTTCAATGTGCCGGGGAGGACTAATATTATATGGTTTCCATACGAACATAGGTGATTGTCCGGAGTCGAGTGTAGCAAAAGGTTCACCAGTAGAATTGTCGACCGCGAGCACATTTTCTTTATTGAAAACATTAGTGACATCAGCAAAGATCCTAACATTATACCCNTTCATTTTCAGATCATAAAAAAGTTTTAGATCCAGGTTAGCGGTAGAGGGCATTCGACCTGAATACTGCTCATCCACGGGACGAGCGCGGGCATCTTCAGGNGTGTACGGCAGTCCGCTGCCGTAGTAGCCTAGGGTGCTTAAACCGAAGCCGGCCTGATGGTGGTAGTTCAAACGGAAATTTATAGTATGTGTTTGATCCCAGGGCATGGTATACGTGCGGTTGAAGTCCCGCCAATCGTAGCCGTTTGCCCATTCAGCGACATACCAGTGAAAACTTTCGGTTGGGGCGTTACCTTCCGCCCGTGAAAGGTTGTAGTTGATCTCCCAATCAAGTCCTGCAGAATATAATTTTTGAAATGAAATTTCCAATCCCCGGGAATTTGCGTAATCCATATTTTCAAAAATAGCGTATTGGCTGGGGTCGGCATCATACCTGCGGGAGGCAATATAATCGAACATATCTTTATAATACAGATTGATGGTTAACAGAAATTGATTGCCTATTCGAGTACGAAGACCAGTCTCGTACTGAACTGAACGCTGTGGATTAACATTTGGCGTTCCTACTTCTGGTATGTACCATTCTGCAATATTATAAGGGAATGGGTAGTATGGATTACCATATAGAAAATCCTGAGCCATGGTATTAGCAGCATTGGACCAACCAGGAGGTACACCGCCATATCCTTGGTGGTTGGAATAATTATACATATTTATAAGGTCAGGAAATTGATAAAATTGACCATACGAAAAATGAAAAGCGGTACGATCAGTAATAGGGTATCCGATTCCCAGCCGGGGGCTCCACTGGTCCTTAACAGGTGCTTTGGGCGCTGATTCAAAACTGGATATTTCACCTTCATTATCCCTGTTCAAATATCCCCAAACCAGGGTTTCGTGTTCATTTTCGGATAACATGTTTAATGTGCTTGGTTCGATGATATACGCCACACCGTTATCATCAGTGTATTCATAACCCAGTTCGCGGGAAGGATCGGGATACGTGCTGTTGGGATCAAGGCGGTCATACCTGAAGCCCACATTGATAACAATATCACTGAATTCAATTTTATCCTGAATATACCAGCTTTGGGATCTGGGCTTGTGGCTCCACATCAGAAAGCTCGCATCAGAAGAATTACCAAAAAATCCGCCGCCAATTCCTGATCCCCAAAATTCTCCCAGGTCATATTGCCTGGATTCAAATCCTGTTTTGACCTGGTGGATGTCATTATATTGCCAGGTAAGAGATCCCCCCAGGGTTGTATAATCAGAATGGTACCACCAGTAATTTTGACTCGTGGATCTAGCGATCCTGACTGTATCTCCATAGTTATTCAAGATTTCATAATCACCCCAGAATTCCCAACCGGACGTGCCGCCATATGAACCAGTACTGCTGACGGGAGGATCAACTCCAAGAGAATATTGATTGTCTCCATCCATATCCCCATAAGGTTCCTCATCCGGGAAGCCATCATTATCCAGGTCTATCATATTCCATAATCCATCCTCATTCCAATCGCTGAAGTATTCACCAGTGTCCCATAAACCGTTGTTGTTATCATCGCGCCAGAATTCTGCTGAGTACTGGTTCCAGACGCCATCACCATTGAGATCTTTGAAAGGTTCTGCATAATAACTGAGCCAAAGAAAATCGCCACCGGCTGATAGAGAAGGAGGAATATATCCCGCCCAATCCTCAGGGATTGTAAAAATCTCAGTATATAGTTCATGTTTATCATTAAGAAACGGTTCGTATCCGTTCCATTGATTTCTGGAATAGCGCTGGTATTTAAGATCAAAGAACATGTTTTCAGAAATGGCGTACGAACTTTTTAACTGGAAATCCCATGTTAGCTCTCGCCCGGTGGAATTCATTTCCGGGATCGGTCGCCAATCCATAGAAAAGCCCTTGTGCCTGGCTGTATAGTTATTCATTGCAGCAACAATCTTCAATTTTGGCAGAGGGCGCAGAACCAACTTGCCGTTATAGCGGTTTTCAAACGTAAAAGGATCATTGATCTCAATGGCTCCCTTTTTTAATTCTACGGGGTTGTGTTTGCCGTCTGCTGTGAGATCCGCTACGGCAATGGTGTCGCCNTCAGCCTGGTCGTAAACACCATCNCCATCCACGTCAAATTTTAGCACATCAAANGGCAGTTTATTTTTCCACATTGATGTGCGTGTTTTCATGGCNTCGGCATTCAGGAAAATAGTGGCCAGATTGGGGTTAAATGGCAGTANNGGNCCGCTAAATGTNCCTTCNATGCGGTACAGGTCCTGGGCATGAATATCCGGATTGAACAGTTGATCAGATACTCCCCGGAGTTGCCATGAATAATGTGATTTTCCTTCCTTGGTCACAATATTGATCACACCGCTGGTGGCTTCACCGTATTCAGCGTTGAAAGC
Source organism: Fidelibacterota bacterium (assembly GCA_002713385.1). Lineage (GTDB taxonomy): Bacteria > Fidelibacterota > Marinisomatia > Marinisomatales > TCS55 > UBA2126. The sequence continues at coordinate 2,101 of PAWC01000033.1, read as the reverse complement.
GCCTGTGATCATTGAAATTTCCGATATGGCATTGCGCGAGATGCCCATTCCCATATCCCCATATAANGCATTTTCTACTACAAATCCATCCACCAGGTAGGTGATTTCGCTTGATCGTCCGCCCCGAAAGTGATAGCCGCCGCCGACAATATNGTTACCGCCATGGTTTTGCACCACACCGGCCATGGTAGAAAGAACTTCAGAAATGCTATTCACCGGCATATTATTTATGGTGGCGCTTTCCATGGTGTTGGTGGTGGCTGTCTGGTCCTTGACGATCACCGGTCTTTTTGCCACGACGATCACTTCATCGGCTTCCAATGCAGATACGGTCATCTTAAAATCAAGGGTAGTGGTATGGTCTGCATTGATGATCACATCGGTCATTTTTATGGTTTGATAACCGACATAAGAGACCACAACGTTATAGGGAGCGGCAGGAATATTAATAATCAAATAACGGCCATTTTCATCAGAGGCAGTACCTATGGCGGTCCCTTCCAAATATATATTTACACCGATAAGACCCCGGCCTTGTTCATCCAAGACTCTACCCGTGATTTTACCCGTTGCACCCGCAAAAACATTTGTGGATAGTAAAAGGAAATCNATGATGGCAAATATTATATATGTACGTATTTTTTTCAAAAAGTATTGCTGAATTTTAATTACTTTAAACTAAAAGAAAATAATGCTAAAATATTCTTTTAATAAATATTTAAAACATAGTCAATAAGAAGGAGAAGTAAAATAAAAAAAANGTTACTGATTANAATTTTGTTTGTAAATGGTGTTTCATTTGTTTACTCTCAACAAGAAATTAGTAAAGAGCGGAAAGAAAATAGATTTCTTGAAATAGAAGTAGATAATCCAGAACTGCAAAAGGAAATTAACGCACTTANATTAATGTACGAGTCTGATCTTGAAATATTAATAAAGAAAAATAAAGAAGAAAAAAATCACTGCGTAATCAATATAAAGAGAAGTTAATAGGATTGCGGAAAAAATATAAAACTGATAAAAAACCTAAAAAATCTTATAATAAAAAGTTAAAGCAAGATAATTATTAATAAAACATTACTACAACATCAAGCCCTGCTATATGTGGGGCTTTTTTATTGCAGGTAATTGCTGTATACTTATTCATAATGAAAGGAACACTATACCTCCTATTTCTGATCTCAATTTCCATGTGTTCAGAATTAGAAAATGGCATCACAGCCTATAATAAGCGTGCTGATGGCTCTGATGGAACAATAGCTCAGTCAAAAAATATCAATAGGGCTATCCGCCATTTTGAACGGGCGATGAAGATTGATGCCCTGGAAGAAGAAGCCGCTGACTATTTATTAAGGTGCTATTATTATAAAGGGACATTTGTCCTGAGTGATGAAGATGCTCGCAAAGCGGAATACAATAAGGGTAAANCTCTTGCGGAAAAAATGATCGCTAAATATCCTAATTCAGCCGCATTACGTTTCAGGTATCTTACATGCTTGGGAAAATGGGCGGAAGTCTATGGTATNTTTGCAGCCGCAAAAGAAGGTGTGGCTGACCTGATGAAAGAGCATTCGGAAAAGATCATCGAGCTTGATCCGGAATACGAAAATGGAGGCGGATACTTTATGTTAGGTGCAGTGCATTTCAAATCACCATATATTCCATTCATCCTGTCTTGGCCCGATAACGATGATGCCATCATCTGGCTGCGCAAAGCATTTCNAACAGGAGCAGCTATACCTGTTCAAAAGACCTATTTGGCTAAGGCACTGTATAAAGACAAGCAGGAAGAAGAAGCCATCCGATTAGTGAAGGAAGTCATTTCTACACCACCAGACCCAGAAGATCTTGTAGAAGAGCGGTTTGAAATTGAAGAAGCAAAAGCATTATTAGAGGATTTTGAATAAGGTGTTGGTTAACATTATCGATTATCTTGAGGTGATTGATCCCCAGAACTGACTTTCCTATTATTTTTCCTGTAATTACTTTCTCACCCTTTTTAAACTATCATTTGAGGAATACATGACCAGATTTATCATTGTCTCATTATTCATATCACTGCTCACAGCTGGACCAGATCGACCCTATCACACAACACCGG
>PAWC01000032.1 GCA_002713385.1 Fidelibacterota bacterium | reverse complement strand
TTCAAAAATAATATGATCACTTAACCCGAATTCATCAAAATTATTTAGGTTTGCTGCTAATGTTGGATAATCCAATTTTTCTGTGAAACTACCCAAATTTTCTCTGGATAATTCCTGGTCACCGGCAAGGACAGCATCATATGGCAATGAAGCATAAGCATCAATAATAAGGCTATCTAGAAAAGGACGCTTGGTAACCGGAAAGAAATCTCCTGCATCCAATACAACAGTATTTGGGTGCTCATTAATAAAATTTTTAATAAATGCAGATCGTTTTTCTACGGCCCCAAAAGGATGGTCTGGACAATAACAATTTTCCAGAGCGCCGTTGGTATTGTTGGTATGAAGTATGTAAAGAGTATTGTCTTCTGCCATTATACAGGAGATAATCAAGGGCAGGGATATAAAAATTTTCCTCATGACATTAGCTCAAATTGCCGTAAAAGCATGAAGGATTCAAGAGAATTTTTCCTAAACTTAATCATGCTGAAATCAGTTATAACAGCCATCATTATTGTATCAACTGGGGGTCATTTTCAAAAATCATGAGAATTTTACTTCTAATTACATCTATCATTTTGGCTCAATCAAAGTATCCTGCTGATTCAGTTCTCACTTCACCTAATACAACTATTATAGAAAAAGCAGCCATTTTACCCATTGCCGGCTGGCAACGATTATCCCATAATACGCGTCTACTGGATTGCCAGTTTTACCCCAGCTGCAGCCATTACGGTGCATTAGCCATAAAAGAAAATGGTTTGTTAAAAGGTCTGCCAATGACAGCAGATCGCATTGTGCGCTGTAATCCATCTGCATTTTTCAACCATTTACACATGCGTGGTGGATTCCATGATGCTGACGGACGACTGATCGATCAACCAACTTCTCATTTAATAGCTTCCAAAAAGAAATCTCCTATTGTAGCGGGAATTCTTTCTGCGATCGTTCCCGGTGCCGGGCGCGTATATGCCGGCAGATGGTTTGACGGATTTATGGGCTTTGTCATGGTATATTTAACAGCGTCTTCTGCAATAGACGCATCTAAACGAGATAATGATTTTGGGAAAAGTTTTGCTTATTCAATGGCGGCTATTTTTTATACTGGAGAAATTTACGGTGCCTATAGATCAGCGAAATATTACCAACCCCAATAGTTGATAGACTTAGAATTAAAAGTGTATTTTTCCCCGCTTAATTAACGCCACCGTAGCTCAGTTGGTAGAGCAGCTCATTCGTAATGAGCGGGTCGGAGGTTCAAGTCCTCTCGGTGGCTCTATTCTACTTCTAATAATTCTACTTCAAAAATGAGCGTAGAATTTGGTGGAATCACTCCCATACCCTGATTCCCATACCCCATTTCCGGTGCGATAATCAGCTTGCGTTTTTCACCTACTTTCATGCCAATCAATCCTTGATCCCAACCTTCGATCACTTGTTTTACACCTAAAGTAAAACGATAAGGATCTTTTCCCGGTTTAAGTGAAGAATCAAATACAGTACCATTTTCCAAAGTGCCCGTATAATGCACAGTAACAATGCTGTATTGTTCTGCAACAGTACCAGCGCCTTCTTTTAGCGTTTCCATAATTAATCCATTATCCATAATTATCCTTTCATTTTGGCAGCCAGTTATAATCATTAGGCAAAGACCAAAAAGTATTAAAAGTCGTTGTGTCGATATAAGCATATTTTCAGCGTAATTTCCGCAGGAGTTTACAGCATGCCATGACAAAAACTGCAACCTTGTTTTCTTCAATACACTTACCACCACTAGCTGATCGTATCCGTCCTGCTTCATTAGATGAATTCATCGGTCAAAATCATTTGGTAGATGATGACCGCATTATCTCTAAAACATTACAGCAAAAAAAACCCTTTTCCATGATTTTCTGGGGGCCGCCTGGTTCGGGTAAGACAACATTAGCGCGCATCATTGCTAAATCAGTAGAAGCAGATTTTCATGAACTGTCTGCCGTCTCCAGCGGTGTGAAGGATCTGCGCAATATAATTGCCACAAGCAAAAGCAACCAGGATGCTGGTCGCTCAACCATCCTCTTCATTGATGAGATCCACCGTTTTAGCAAATCCCAGCAGGATGCCTTGCTCCATGCTGTAGAAGAAGGTGTATTAACTCTTATTGGTGCTACAACAGAAAATCCTTCATTTGAAGTGATCAGCCCTCTCCTTTCCCGCTGCAGAACATTAACGCTCAAACCATTGTCAGCAAACCATTTAAAACGTGTGTTGGATCGGGCGTTAGAACTGGACATCATTTTATCCAAAAGTGGTGTTAAAATTGATAATAAAATCCGGGAAAAACTTATTCATTCTGCTGGTGGAGATGCCCGCAAAATGCTTAATACACTGGAAGTAGCTCTAAACCTTATAAATGAAAAAGGTATCATCACTGATGCGATTCTGCAGGAGGCTCTGCAGAGCAAAACACAGCTCTACGACAAAACAGGTGATTACCATTACGACACTATCAGTGCATTCATCAAGTCTGTCCGAGGGAGTGACCCAGATGCGGCAGTTTACTGGCTGGCTGTCATGCTGGAAGGCGGTGAAAAACCCGAATTTGTTGCCCGGCGTCTCGTGATCTTGGCCTCTGAAGATATCGGTAATGCCGATCCACAAGGTTTGACCATTGCTACAACCGGTTTCCAGGCCGTTCATATGATCGGCATGCCGGAAGCAGCCATCATTCTTGCGCAAGTAACCACTTATCTGGCCAGCGCGCCCAAGTCCAACGCTTCTTACATGGCGGTAAATAAAGCCATGGGCAAAGTGCGAACGGATGGAACTCCAGGCGTACCATTGCATTTACGAAATGCACCCACAGGACTCATGAAAGACTTGGATTATGGCAAAGATTACAACTATCCCCACAATGCCCCGGAACATTTTATAGATGAAAATTATTTCCCAGAAGGTGTTAAGGAAACTTTCTATGCACCGACTCATTTAGGCTATGAAGAATTTATCGCAAAACGTTTGAAACAATGCTGGCCAGACCGCTACAAAAACTAGTTCTTATTCTCCCCCTTTTACTTTTTTCTGAAGATAAACGCTTGCGCTTGAAACAAGCCGATCTTCTCGAAAATAAAAATATAAACGGTAAATCCACACAATTTTTAACAGGTAATGTTGTGTTCACGAAAGGCAAAATGACCATCCGCTGTGATCGTGCTCAATACCACGAAAAGACCAGCCAGGGTTTATTAACCGGAAATGTGATAATGGATAAAGAAGGCCAGAACCTCACTGCTGATTCAGTCCACTTTGATTCACCCAATGACAAGTTCACCTGCTACAATTCAGTCCACATCTGGGATAAAGACTATGATTTAACTGCGGACACGGTAATCTATTATTCTGAACTGGACAGCGGAAGTGCCAGCGGTAACTCTAAAATGATCCAAGAAAATCAAACCATTACCGCCCACCATTTGCGTTATGCCAAGCAAGAAGGAGAAGATGCCGTTTCCTATACAGCTGAACAAGATGTGAAAATTGTAGAAAATGGACGTGTTGCCACCTGCGGATTAGCCATTTACGATGTGCGCAATGATAGAACCTGGCTCCGTTTCAAGCCCAAACTCGAAGAAGAAGGACGTATTCTGGAAGGCAGTGAAATCCAGATGTACTATGAAAATGATGCTCTTGATTATGTATTTATCCCCTCCAAAGCACATGCGATCAATACAGCGTCCGGTTTTCGAGAAACAGAATTAAAAGAGCTCGATTCGACCATTGTAAAACGAACATCTGCTTCATTTATTGATGATATGACCGGTTCAACTTTAAAGGGATATTTCGTGAACGGTAGTTTGGATTCTGTGCGCTTGGAAGGCATGGCCACAACGCTTTACAATATATTTGAAGATTCTGTGTATCAAGGCAATAATCTGGCATCCGGTGATACAATTGTCATGTCATTCCGAGGTACCGATAGCACTGAAGTTCAGTTAAAGAACATTTATATTTCTGGAGGATCCCGAGGTGTATTTACTCCGGATACGTCTAACAAAGATGTGGACGCACCCATAACCTATACATCCGATGAAATTATTTATGATTTACAAACGAAAGAAACGGACCTCACCGGTGAAGCCAATATCAAATACACCGATGTGGACTTGACTTCAGGATTCATCAACGTAGACTGGGATAACAATTTGCTCAGAGCTTTTCCAACCAATCCCGCAGATACAATTGCAAAGTTTCAAAAACCCACAATCCTTGAAAGGGGCCGGGACCCTATGGTAGGGGATTCGCTGATTTACAACCTTAAATCTCGCAAAGGGCGCATCAAACAAGGACGTTCCAAAGCAGATGATGGTTATTATGCAGGAAATGAAATCCGTAATAATGATCAAAAAATATATTATATCGAAAATAGTTCCTATACCACCTGTGACCTGGAAACACCCCATTTTCATTTTGAAAGCACCAACATGAAGATTATTAACCAGGACAAGGTAATCGCCCGGCCCATTGTACTCTATATCAGCAGAATTCCTATTTTTGGATTACCCTTTGGTATCTTTCCCCACAAGAGCGGGGGCCGCCATTCCGGCTGGATCATGCCGGGTTACGGCGAAAATAGTCTCAGAGGTCAATATATTAACAATCTTGGATATTTCTGGGCACCCAGTGATTTTTGGGGGACAAAGTTCACCATGAGCTTTGGAGATCGTCAGGGCTTTGTTTTCAATTTGGACAATCGTTATGCAGTACGATATAAATTTAATGGTTCACTTAATCTGCAGAGCAGACAGTTATTATCTGCAACGGATAATATCACGGAGATTGGCACAGAACGCAATTCAAGTTACCGAGTTCGCTGGCAGCACACCCAAAAATTGCGTCACAACCAGAACCTAAATGTAAGCGCCAATTATTCAAGCAGTGGCGAATTCAGCCGGAAATATACATCAGATCCACAAGCACGTATGAGCCAGCAGCAAACAATCTCTAATGCTACATATTCCAAGCGCTGGCCATCCATTCAAGCTTCAATGAGTATGAATCTTTCATCCACAACAAATCTGATGGCCGATGACAGGATCGATTCATCATCCGTTTTTTATAAAGCACCATCAAAAGCCGGATTACAAACTAATATCACTACTGCAACGCTACCTTCCATGAGTTTTAATCTAGGCCAGCGTAACTTTTTCCCCAATAAAGGCGGCGAACAACACTGGTTTAACAATATAACCTGGCGCTATAATACATCATTGATGAACAAAGAACGCTTGTACTATGAATCTGATGAGACCATGATCGATGATACCACCAGTTATTATATGTGGAATGCTGAAAAACAGAATTTCAGGGATAATGTTATGCGGCATTCATTATCCATCAATTCTCCTACAAAGATCTTTCGCTATATTACTTTTAATCCCAATATCAGCCTGAAATCGGATTGGGTAAACAGAACCTTTTCAGGAGAGCTGGATAGCATAACAAATTCCATTCGAACGAATGAAATTCCCGGCTTTGCCACACGGACCACAGGAAGTTTTGGTGCTTCAATAAATACACAGGTTTACGGACTTTTTCCGTTCAACATTGGCAAATTGATTGCTGTTCGCCATGTGGTATCACCATCAATTGGCTATTCATTCAAACCTGATTTCTCTCAGCCTGTATTTGGTTCCGACTTGGGCTATTTCGAAACAATTTTGGATACATCAGGAAATACACTTTACCACGACCGCTTCAGCAGCACTATGGCCGGCGGCACATCGCGGAATGAATCCCAGTCAATGAATGTAGGAGTTAATAATAATTTTCAGGCTAAAGTGAGGGATGGTGAAAATGATAAGATCATCAACCTCTTTTCCTGGCGTATGAATACAAGTTATAATATGGTTGCAGAACAATTCAAATTAAGCAATCTGTCATCTTCTCTTCGTTCTAAAATCGGACCATCGAATGTTGACCTGCGCATGACCCATGATTTTTATGAATATGATGAAGGTCTGAACCAGCGAGTGAATAAGATCAGACAATCAGAAAAAGGAATTCCTTTACCGCGCTTAACTCGGATGAGCTTGTCTACCGGTTTTCAGCTTTCCGGTCAACGAATGGGCACAAAAAATGCAGCTGCAGATACATCTAATACGACTGCTCTGCAAGACAGCGTTGCTGTTGTGTCTCCATTGATAAAAAATAGCGGCAGTTCAAAAGACAAACTCTGGAGTACACGTTTTAGTGTAGGCTATTCATTGCAGCAAAGTAACCCGGCATTGAAGAAAGAAACATTCTGGCTCAATACAAATTCCAGCTTACATATTACCAAAAACTGGCGTGTGAGTTATTCTGCCCGTTTTGATCTTATGCAAAATGAACTCATAAGTCATCGCTTTTCCATTTATCGAGACCTTCATTGTTGGGAATTGGCTATAGACTGGACGCCAAGCGGGTATGCTTCCGGATTTTATTTAAGAATCAATGTCAAGTCACCCACCTTGCGGGATTTAAAAATAGAGCAGCGTGGTGGATACAACCGCAACGTGCCTTTTTAATTCCTTTTTCATTCTCTAACTAAAACATCGCAAATTCAACAATGGTAAAAACAGATTTTAAATACTGTCCCCAGTGCAAAACCGAATACGAGCACAAAATTAAGATCTGCGCTGATTGCAACGTTACTCTTGTGGATGAAAAATCTCAAGATATACCCCTGGAAAAAATTGAGTGGGTTGAAATAGGTCAATTCCCCGGAAAAATATTTGGTGAAATGTCCGGTGAAATTTTGAGGAATAATAATATACCTTTCTTTCTGAAATCCGATTTTTTTACATCCGCATTTAATATTACACTAGTGAATGTACCCGGCGCTGTAGTAAAGCTATATGTTCCTGAAAATGATAAAGAAAATGCAGAAAACTTAGTAAGTAATATGACTCTTTAACCCATGACCCATCGCACGATCAAAGGCACTCACGATATTCTTCCGGAAGATAGCGTTCGCTGGCAGGAATTGGAACGTGTTATCTATGACGTTGCTGCCAGTTACGGCTACAATGAGATTCGTACACCTATTTTTGAAAATACAAATTTGTTTTCCAGGAGTATAGGTGAATACACCGATATTGTTTCCAAGGAAATGTATTCCTGGGAAGACCGCTCTGGTGGTNCCCTAACCTTACGTCCAGAATTGACTGCTCCTGTGGCCCGCGCCTACATCCAGCATAATCTGGGGAGCAAGTCACCGCTGCAGCGTATGTACTACATTGGTCCCCTTTTCCGCAGGGAACGACCTCAAAAAGGCCGGCAAAGACAATTCCACCAGTTTGGTATCGAAGCCTTCGGATCAGAATTTCCCGAACAAGATGCAGAAATTATAGCGGTTGGCAATACAATTTTTTCCGAATTAGGATTAAAAGATATTTCTTTAAAACTGAATAGCCTTGGTTCAAGTACATGCCGTAATAAATATACAAAAGCGCTCAAAGATTATTTAACTCCGCACAAGGACAGTTTATCAGCAACCAGCCAAAAACGGTTGGAATCAAACCCTTTAAGAATTCTGGAAACAAAAAATCCTGAAGAGCAGAAGCTCATAGCTGATGCACCTTCTATTACTGATTTTTGGACAGCAGATGACAAGGAACATTTTAGTACTGTACAAAATCTGTTAAACGGATTGAACATTCCTTACGAACTGGATCATCAAATGGTTCGCGGCCTGGATTATTATACACGGACAACNTTTGAATTTATTTCCGGTAATCTGGGAGCACAGGATGCTATTTGCGGGGGAGGCCGCTATGATGGCCTCGTTGAAACATTGGGCGGAAAACCAACTCCTGCCATTGGCTTTGCCGCCGGTATGGAGCGCATACTATTGTCCATGGATATTAGCAAAGANGACGCAAAAATAAACACAGTATATTTGATCAACCTTGTTGAATCTGCAAGCGGCCAGGCGTTGTTTATCGCAAATGAATTGCGAGAGTTAGGATGTTACGTTATTATGGATACATTGCGGCGCAGTTTAAAAGCTCAATTACGCGATGCCAACAGGATTGGTGCAGTTAAAGCTGTGATCATAGGCGAAGATGAATTGAAAAATAAGACCGTTCAAATAAAGGATCTTTCCTCAGGTGAACAGGAAGAAATAGTCATGAATGATCTTGTGAAACATTTCACCGTTTGACTTTTCTATAATTTATTNTACATTATAATACGCGCGTGAAAGAAGTTTAAAATCTCAAAAAATATGAACAAACCACTTATAATAGTTGAGTCACCGGCCAAAGCCCGGACAATTGAAAAATACCTCAGTAATGAGTATGATGTTTTTGCTTGTGTAGGTCACATAAAAGATCTGCCCCGCAAAGAATTGGCTGTTGATGTAGAAAAAGATTTCGCAGCCAAATTTGTTGTTATGGAAGGCAAAGAAGATATTGTAAAGAAGATCAAGGAGAAATCTGCTAAAGCTCCTGAAGTGATCCTTGCCACTGACCCTGACCGTGAAGGTGAAGCCATCGCCGCACATATAGCAGAAGAAATTGTGAATGATTCCGTTTCCAGAGTGCAGTTTACCGAAATCACCAAAGAAGGCATCATTGAAGGCATGCAACAACGCCATGATGTTGACTTAGATCTTGTTAATGCCCAATATACTCGCCGTATTATTGACCGGTTGGTTGGTTATAAACTGTCTCGCTTATTATGGAATACACTGCAAAAAACAATGAGCTTTGTGAAAGAATCCCTATCTGCCGGCCGCGTACAATCTGTAGCGTTGAAAATGATTGTTGATCGTGAAAGGTTGCGTGCAATATTTAAATCAGCTACCTATTATGATCTCGAAGCTGAATTGGAAACCGATGCTTTAGAGAGTTTTAATGCTGAGCTGNTCACAATAGCAGGGAAACGTTTGGCTTCAGGTAAAGATTTTGACAGCAATACAGGAAAATTAATAAAAGATAATACATTACTACTATCTTCTTCCCAGGCAACAGCACTTGTACAGGAATTACAAAACGGACCTTGGGTTGTAAGCAGTGTTGAAGAAAAACCACAAACGTCCAATCCTTATGCACCTTTTATAACCAGCACCTTGCAGCAGGAAGCTTCACGGAAACTGCGTTTTTCTGCACGAAAGACCATGCGCACTGCGCAACGCTTGTATGAAGCAGGTTTTATAACGTACATGCGTACTGATTCTATTCAGCTTTCCCAAGAAGCATTGACAGGTGCGAGAAAAGTTATTAAAGACCGTTATGGAGATGAATTTCTTCCAGATAAGCCAGTCATGTATAAAAGCAAAGTCAAGAATGCACAGGAAGCACATGAAGCTATACGTCCTGCGGGGATCGTATTCGCTGATGTTAAAACAGTCAGCGCAAAGATGGGCAGTGATGAGGGAAAACTGTATGATTTGATCTGGAAGCGGGCGGTGGCCAGTCAAATGAAACCGGCAAAATTGAAACGTACAATCGTAAATATTGAGAATCAAAATGCAGTATTCCGCGCTCGCGGCCGTGTCATCCTTTTTCCGGGTTATATGCGTGTTTATGTTGAAGGCAGTGATGATCCTGACGGCAAGTTAGCTGACCGTGAAAAATTTCTGCCAGAAATGAAAAAAGATCAACGATTGGTCTGTAAAAACCTCACTCCGAAAGAACATATTACCAAGCCACCGGCACGGTTCACAGAGGCGTCTGTTATAAAAGAGATGGAAAAACAGGGAATTGGAAGACCATCTACCTGGGCCAGTATTATTGAGCGTATTCAGAAAAAAGATTATGTTCGCAATCAAAAGGGTTCTCTTATACCTACATTTTTAGCTGTAGCAGTTACACAATTGCTGGAAAATCACTTTTCTTCCATTGTCGATTCACAATTCACTTCAAAAATGGAAGATGAGTTGGATTCAATTTCTCGTGGTGAATCAGAACCTCATCCTTTTATGCATGGCTTCTATTTCGGCAGTGATGACACGCCCGGTTTGCACCAAATGCTGGAGGATGAAATTGATATCCGTAAAGCGTGTACAATATTAATCACCAATGGCAGCGTGGAAGAAATTGTTATCCGTATTGGAAATTATGGTCCCTATTTGCAACAAGGTGAAGGGCGTAGAAATATTCCTGGAGAATTTTCTCTGGGTGATATTTCAGTTGAAAAAGCCATGGAAATACTGGCGAACGACTCCTCCCAGACACAACTCCTTGGTGTTGATGATGTATCAGGACAATCAATTTATTTGAAGGAAGGGCCCTACGGTCCCTACGTTCAGTTGGGCGATACCAAAACACGGAAATCACTCCCCAAAGGAACAGAAAAAGAAAACGTAGATCTTGATCTCGCCATTCAATTGCTTTCCTTCCCGCGATTGCTAGGCATACATCCCGACACTGGAGATGAAATTCGTGCTGATTTTGGACGTTACGGCCCTTATTTAAAAGTTGGTNAAAAGAACGTTAAACTGCCTCATCCTCACGATCCGCTAAAAGTGATACTGGAAACAGCTGTTGATATTATTAATAATCGAAATAAGCCCAGCAGTGCATTAAAGACGCTTGGTAATCATCCAGAAACTAGTGAAGCAATCGTTGTTAAAGATGGTCGTTATGGNCCATATGTTTCTGATGGCAAAGTAAATGCTAGCCTGCCCAAGGATGTTTCGCCAGATGAAATTGATCTTGAGACTGCAGTCAACTTAATAAACGATCGTCGGGCTAAAGGGCCGACGAAACGATGGCGGCGAAAAAAGAAATGAAGAAATTTATAATCTGTTTAATAATTTCAGTTCTTATTGCTGTGCCAGCCAATGAAGAATTAATAACTGATATAGAACAAAGCCTTATGGCGCCCTGCTGCTGGAGCGGTACAGTTGATGATCATGGCCATTCGCAATTGGAAGGCGAGATTCGAACAATGGTGGAAGCTGGACAAACGCGTCAAGAGGTTTTGGATCATTTTGTTCGAACGTATGGTGAAAGAATACTGGCAATACCAGTGGCTCAAGGATTTAATATCATGGCTTGGATCGCTCCAGTAATTATTGCCATTGCAGCATTAACAGTATTAGGCTTATATCTTCGTACTCCAAAGAAAATCGATGAAAAGTCAGCAAGTTACGANTCAGGTANTTCAATCCCATTCAATGACCAGATTGAAAAAGAACTGAAAGAAATGGATTAATGGCTGTTAAAGCACACGCCCTAGATAAAATTGTATCACTGTGTAAGCGGCGCGGATTCATATTTCAGAGTTCAGAAATATATGGCGGTTTCGGTGCTGTGTATGATTACGGCCCTCTCGGTATTGCATTGAAAAATAACATTTCACAGCTGTGGTGGCGGTACATGACCCAACTCCACGAAAATATTGTTGGGCTGGATAGCGGAATTCTTATGCATCCAAAGATCTGGGAGGCTTCTGGCCATGTGGCCGAATTTCATGACCCGTTGGTGGATTGCAAACAATGCAAGGCACGCTATAAAGCTGATGAATTAACAGATAAAGATCCTAAATCTGTCGATTGGTCTACTATGCAATGCCCGAAATGCGGAACCACCGGAAAAATGACAGATCCCCGACAATTCAATCTCATGTTCAAAACACAAATCGGGCCCGTGGAAAATGAAGGCTCTATAGCCTACTTAAGACCTGAAACAGCCCAGGGCATTTATGTGAATTATTTATTGGTACAGGGTTCGCAGCGATTGAAGGTACCTTTTGGTATTGCCCAGATTGGCAAAGCTTTCCGTAATGAGATCGTGGCTAGAAATTTTATTTTCCGTACCCGTGAATTTGAACAGCTTGAAATGCAGTATTTTGTAAAGCCCGGTACGGATGATGATGAAATGAAGGTCTGGAAAAAAGAACGCTTTAATTTTTATACAGATGGCTTGGGAATCAATAAAGATAAAATTCGTTTTCATCAACATGGCGATGGTGAATTAGCCCACTATGCTAAAGAAGCCTGGGATGTTGAATATGAATTTCCTTTCGGCTGGTCAGAAATTGAAGGTATCCACAATCGCAAAGATTTTGACATAAAACGCCATCAGGAATTTTCCGGAAAAAACATGCAGTATTCTGATCAAGTGACCAATGAAAAATATTTCCCTTATATCATCGAAACTTCAGCCGGACTCAACCGCATGCTGCTTACCGTACTGGCTGATGCCTACTGGGAAGACACTGAAAACAACCGTACTGTATTGAAACTGCACCCACGTTTAGCACCTATCAAGGCTGTTATTTGTCCTTTGGTCAAAAAAGACGGCTTGCCGGAATTGGCCAGAAAAGTAGTCGATAACCTAAAAAATCACTTCAAAGTCTTATATGACCAGCAAGGATCCATCGGTAAACGGTATTACCGCCAGGATGAAGCCGGAACACCCTTTGGCATCACTGTTGACCATCAATCTCTCGAGGATAACACCGTCACACTCCGCCATCGGGACAGTCAGAAACAAGACCGTGTTTTAATTACTGGCCTCATCGACAAAATCGATGAAGCGATCTTAAATTATTCCTAAAAAAACGAACTCTAGGTAAAAAATTATTTTAAAAAAAACTTTGGTAAGTTTAACCATTTAGCCATAGTTTTGCCAGAATTTGCCCTTGTAGGGTAAAAAAATGTATGTCTAAATACATACCAAATAACAAACCTAGGAGAAAATGATGAAGAAAATCATTTTTATGCTTGCACTTGGGATGTTTTCTGGCCTCATGGCCCAGGGCTCCATCTACGGTACGGTAACGGACCAGGATGGAAATTCATTGCCTGGCGCTAATGTAGCCGTTGAAGGATCATCCTTAGGCGCAGCAGCCGATGGAAACGGTGGATATATGATTTCTGGCGTTCCTGCCGGGTCATATACAGTATCCGCTACATATATCGGTTATGAAGCTGCTAGTCAGAGTGTTTCGGTAGGTGCAGGAGCGGCCCAGGCTGACTTCTCACTGACGATGAGCGCATTGGCTGGTGGAGCAGTGACTGTGATCGGTTCTCGTTTTGCTCACACTGCAGAAGACCAGGCTGTACCTGTAGACGTCTTTACAGCCCAGGAAATCCGCCGTGCCGGCTTTACAGAAACCGCACAAATCCTGCAATCTTTGGCACCATCATTTAACATGCCCAGAACATCCATTTCAGATGGTTCTGATACAGTACGGCCCATGACCTTAAGAGGATTAGGTTCCGGTCAGGTATTGGTGCTTGTAAATGGTAAACGCCGTCATACTACCGCTTTGGTGCACGTGAACAATAGCCCCAGCCGTGGTGACACAGGTGTTGACTTGAATGCAATTCCGGCAGCTGCCATTGAACGCATTGAAGTTCTGCGTGATGGAGCAGCCGCCCAATATGGTTCTGACGCTATTGCCGGTGTTATCAACATTGTGTTGAAATCAAGCCGCAGTGGTGGATCATTCAATGTATACACCGGAAACAATGAACACGTCATNGAAGCAATTCCAACAGGCTACGATCTGTATGGAATTAAAAATGGTGTTGAAACNGTACCTTATACTTGGAACCCAACAACGGAAGCTAATTATTCCCGCAATGCTGATGGCAATCCTCAAGCAATTGTAACAGCAAGTGAAGATTATACCATTAATGATGGTGCAGTTACACAATATCAGCTAACACGTGGTTTTTCAATCGGTAATGGCGGTTCGCTGCTCATTGCTGCAGAATATCGCGACCGCGGACTTTCCAACCGTGTTGGTGTTGAGGGTGAACAGTATTTTNAGCNNAACTCCGATTACTGGAGTGANGATGAAGCTGAATCACAGCGGCTACAAGCNGGTTCAAACTGGTTCGTAGACCCATTCCGTATGAGATGGGGTGACCAAGCACAGAGCAATATGGGTTTTATGTTCAATGCTGATTTGCCTGCTGGTGACAAACGGTACTATGCTTTTGGCGGATATACTTCCCGAAATGGCGATACCGGTTGTTTCACACGTCAGCCAGATCAAGCTAATAAAGTTTGGCTAAGTTCTAACCCCACAGGCTTTGTACCGCACATCCANCCAGAGGTAGCTGATTATTCAGCATCCATGGGGGTTGAAGGTGTGTTCGGCAACTGGAGCTACGATATTAGTAACACCTATGGAATGAATGATTACCATTTCTATATGATGAGTACTAATACTTCATATGGCCCTGAGCAGCTGCGTTCNTATGACATTGGTGGTTTTAAATTCGATCAGAACACTACCAACGTGGATGCAACNACAANAATGGGTAACATTGATGTGGCTGCCGGTTTGGAAACGCGTTCAGAAAGTTTCCGTATTTATGCCGGCGAAACTGCTTCCTNTGCCAGTGGACAAGCTGGAACAAACATTGTTGGTTGGGATTCTGCAGAAGAAGATTCNTTAGGCAATGTGACTTACACNGGCCTANANAGCAGCACGGCCGGAAGCGGCTGCCANTGCTTTAGCGGTTTCAAACCTTCNAATGAATTGGCNACCAAGAATGCCGACCGCAGTGTTATGGCCTTCTATGGTGANGCTGAAATGGATCTTGGTATTGCCCGTCTTGGCGGTGCTGTGCGTATGGAAAGCTATGATGATACTCAGTTGGATGGTTCATCCAATAGTTACAGCAACTTGAGTTTCAAAGGAACNGTTCGTTCAGAACCAATCAGCGGTGTGGTTGTGCGTGGTGCATTCAGCACNGGTTTNCGTGCCCCGGCATTAGCCCAGGCATACCAGGCCAAGATTGCGACCAACTTNCTNCCAGATCCTATCACAGGTGAAACGGTAGCGTTTGAAGTAGGTACATTCCCAGTAAGTCACGGCTTCCCGGTAGCATTGGGAGCTGAAGCACTTACACCCGAAACATCTACAAACATCAGCGCAGGTACGTCGGTGGATATGAGTGGTATCAGAGTTTCAGTTGACTATTACAGCATAAATATCAAAGATCGTATTGTGTTGACTGGTAACTTCACAGGCAGTAGCGATGCAGAAGGCAATCCATTTGGATATGCTGTTCAATCATTGCTGGATGCTGCTGGTGAAAACGCTTCAGGCGGCCGTTTTTTCATGAACGGTGTTGATACAAAAACATCTGGTATCGATCTGACCGCTGCTTATGGCATGGATCTTGGTGATTTAGGTGCAATAGATCTTTCGTTGGGTTATAATAGCACAGAAACAACAATCGAAGATATTCATCTGCCCGATGGTCTTTCTTCTTCACCTGAACCCAACGTGATAAATGATGAAGACTTTGTAGCAAAGGCAAAGTCGACCATGTTTGACGAAAGAGAAATGCGCACGATGACTGCTGCCCAACCCAAAACCAATATGGTGCTGGGTGTAAACTGGAGCGGCTATACATTGCCGGTGCTTGGAATACCTATTGGTGTAAACTTTAAAATGCATCAATTTGGTGAATACCACAGCCGTTATGCTGTCGGTACTGATCCGGGTTATTTCACAGCAGTAGAATATGATGATGGATTTGCTCAGGTTTATCCTGCAGTGACAACCATGGATCTGGAATTCACAGCTGATCTAGGTGCAATTAGTGTCGCATGCGGTACGAAGAACATGGGTGACGTTTTACCTGAAAAGAATCTGCTTACCAGCAGAAACAATGATGGTGCATTTGTCTATCCATCCACTTCGCCAAATGGTATGAACGGTAAATTTGTTTACACGAAATTATCTTTCAATTTCTAAACCATATCATTTAGTTAAAAAAGCCCCGGTTTCTAACGGGGCTTTTTTTATTTAATCAAGTAACAAAACCTGTTAATTTCGCTGGCCTTTTATGAATCATAAGCTCCATCCACACCTAAATCAGCTTGTACGGTCTGCAACATTGGCCATCAATGAACGCAGTGCTGAAATGGCCGCTGATGGTCAAACCATTTATCATTTTGGGTTTGGCCAATCTCCTTTTCCAGTGCCTGATTCCATCGTTTCTGCACTACAGGAAAATGCTTACCGTAAGAATTATCTGCCTGTTGAGGGTTTATTTGAACTGCGCGAAGCTGTTGCTGCTTATCACAATGATGTAGATCAGATACATATTGAGCCTGAAGGCGTATTGGTAAGCCCTGGCTCAAAGGAACTCATATTCACTCTACAAATGGCTATTAAAGGTTCGACGCTAATCCCTGCCCCCTGTTGGGTATCTTATGTCCCTCAAGCAAATCTGGTTCAACGTGACAACCAATATATTCAAACACGTTTTGAGGATAATTGGCGGTTATTGCCTGATCAACTGGATTTTGCAGTAAAACAAACATCCGGCCCCCATCTACTCATATTGAATTATCCCGGCAATCCCGATGGTGGAACTTATAGCGCAGAAGAATTGAAAGCCCTTGCCAATGTCGCCAGAAAGAACAATGTGTTGATCTTATCAGATGAAATCTATGGCCGGCTTTATCATAAAGGTGAGCATGTGTCCATCGCCCGCTTTTATCCGGAAGGGACAATTGTAAGCTCCAGCCTTTCCAAATGGTGCGCTGCCGGCGGCTGGCGGTTGGGTCATTTCGCATTCCCGAAAGAACTATTTTGGCTCAAAGAAGCGCTGGCTTCCATTACCAGTGATACGTATTCCTGTGTTGCTGCTCCCATCCAGTATGCTGGATTGCAGGCCTATAATGATAAAGATACTGTGGGTGAATATTTATTTCATTGCCGTCGCATCCTCTCTACCATCGGAAATTTCTGTGCTAGTACATTATTGGAAGCTGGAGTGAATATTCAATCACCTAGCGGTGCATTTTATCTCTTTCCGGATTTTGAGTCATTTAGAATATCGCTTTCTGAAAAAGGAATACATGATTCAGCTGCCATGTGCGAACAGCTTTTGCAAGATACAAGGGTTGTCCTGCTTCCCGGGACAGCATTTGGGAGGCCTGCAGAAGAATTGAATGCACGCATAGCTTATGTAAATTTCGATGGTGGAAAAGCACTACAAACGAGTCGAGAGATTTCAATGGAGCAGAATCTAACAATGCATGATTTAGGTGATAATGTAATTAATGTAAAATATGGTATTGAAAAATTAATTGATTGGTTAAAGGAATAAAATGAAGAAAATCTATCTGATAATTACACTTGTATTCACAACCCTTAATGGTGCAAGTCCTTACCCTGTATTTTCGGAAAATGGTATGGTTGTTTCCACTAGCCGCCAAGCTTCTGAAACTGGTGTTGAGATTATGAAAAAAGGTGGTAATGCTGTGGATGCTGCAGTAGCAACAGGATTTGTACTGGCTGTTACCTCCTCATCGAATGGAAATATTGGTGGTGGTGGCTTCATGGTCGTTCGTATGGCAGACGGGACCACCTTTACACTGGATTATCGAGAAATAGCTCCTGCTGCTGCGCACAGAGATATGTACCTTGATGATAATGGGGATGTCATTGAAAACATGTCCTTACGCACAAGAGCTGCTTGCGGTGTTCCCGGCACCGTGGATGGTCTTTTAAAAATTTGGGCAGATCACGGATCAGGAAATATTTCACGAAGAGAATTACTCGCACCTGCCATCGCTTTGGCTGAAAAAGGATTTGAATTAAGTCATTACGAAGCCAGTCGATTCAATAGTCACAAAGAACTTTTTTCAAGTAATGAAGCCGCTGCAGAGGTTTTTATACGTCATGATGGACGCCCCTGGAAAGATGGAGATAAATTTGTCCAAAAAGACTTATCCAAAACACTAAAACAAATTGCCCGGGATGGCCGCGAAGGATTTTATACAGGTAAAACGGCTGACCTTATCGTAGCAGAAATGAATAGGGGAATTGGCCTGATCACCTATGAGGATCTGCTGAATTACAAATCTAAATACCGTGAACCTGTAATGGGTTCCTTCAAAGATTTTGATTTGATATCCATGGGATTGCCCAGCTCCGGCGGAACTATCTTAGTGGAAATGTTCAATATGCTCGAAAACTTTCC
>PAWC01000031.1 GCA_002713385.1 Fidelibacterota bacterium | reverse complement strand
AATCCTGTGCCATCACTGTTTGGTTCATTATCGGAAAAATAGATTGTTGTATTCGCTGGGATATCAACTAATGCTACAATTGCGAAATCATCGTCTCCGTCAGCATTAAATGCAGTAAAAGCAATATCTCCGGTAGAAAGCCCCCACCCGCAACTCAATGTAAATATATTAACCAATATTGCCTTAATGCCGTTGGTTTTAAATACTCGTTTTATTAATGGTCGCATATCAAGCTTCGTTTGTCAGTACAGTGTGAAACTGGTTTTTAATGAAAAACAATTGTGGCAGAAATGAGTAATATGTTTCAATATTCTTTTTAGGTTAACCTCGGTATTAGTTATGTTAATATTTCTAACCTAAAAGATCAACTTGTTTCTATTTACCCTGGGGCTACTCCCTCCGCACAACAAGTTATGTTATAAAAGAACTAATGGTAATCTATAAGAATACTTTTACCAAAGACCCCGCCTCAAATTATTATAAAAANTATTCTTCTTTAGGTACGACCTTAAAGACTTTTTCCCCCGGTTTGGCCATGCGGTAGTTTTCCCGAGCCAGCTGTTCAATGTATTCATANTCTGTCTGCAACCGCGTCTTTTCACTTTCTAAACGTTTTTTTTCTTCCCGTAATTGTACAATGGATTGCTGAATTTCAGCTTTTTCCTCTCTCAAGCGATACAATTGATATACACCNTGATCCCCGANAAAGAAAACAATAAGCAACACAATAGCACCAAGAATCAATACAGAACGTACCAGTTTTTTTTGCAGTTNGAGTGTCTGGTCAGGATGTTTTTTCTTACGCCTGCGCTTCATNGAGGAATAGAGTTTCATTATATTCCCAAAACCTCGCGTCCCGGGAAATGAGCTTTATCCCCTAAGGATTCTTCGATACGCAGCAGCTGGTTGTACTTGCTGATNCGATCTGTCCGTGAGGCTGACCCTGTTTTGATTTGTCCGGCACNCATGGCCACTGCAAAATCAGCAATGATGGTATCCTCTGTTTCGCCAGAACGGTGAGAAATAATAGTACCGTAATTGTTGGTTTTGGCTAAAGCAACAGTATCAATTGTTTCACTGACTGTGCCTATCTGATTCAACTTTATCAGGATGGCATTCATGGCTTTAATATCAATGGCTTTCTGTAGTCGTATAATGTTGGTCACCGTAAGGTCGTCCCCGATTATTTGAATACGATTACCCAGTTCATTATTCATCTGCTGCCAGCCTTCCCAATCATTTTCTGCCAAGCCGTCTTCAATAGAAACAATGGGATATTTATCAATGAGGCTTTTATAATAGTCCACCATTTCATGTGCAGAAAGTATTCGCCCTTCAGATTCTAGGTGATAAGCCCCATCTTTATAGAGTTCACTGGCAGCTACGTCAAGGGCAAGATATATTTCCTCTCCCGGTTTGTAGCCCGCATTTTCGATCGCCTCCAAGATAACCTCAACAGCTTCTTCGTTACTGTTTAAGTCCGGAGCAAACCCGCCTTCATCACCCACAGCCGTATTTAATCCTTTTACTTTTAGTACAGATTTTAGGTTATGAAAAATTTCAGTTCCCATCTGCAAAGCCTGTGAAAAAGATTCCGCGCCGATGGGAAAAACCATAAACTCCTGGATATCAACACTGTTGTCGGCATGACTACCGCCATTCAAAATATTCATCATAGGAATCGGCAAAGTTATAGCATCATTGCCTCCCAGAGATTGAAACAGCGGCAAATTATTATGATCAGCAACTGCTCTTGCCGNGGCCATGGAAACACCTAGAATAGCATTGGCGCCAAGTTTGGATTTATTATCAGTCCCATCTAATTCAATCATCAAATTATCTATTCCACGTTGATCCAGNGCGTCTTGTCCAATCAATGCTGGCCTTATTGTTTCATTTACATTTTGAATCGCTTGGAGTGTACCTTTACCCAAATAACGATTACCGCCATCACGCAATTCAACTGCTTCGTGTGCACCCGTGGAAGCTCCGGAAGGAACAGCTGCCCGTCCAAAGCTACTATCGTTTAATTGCATATCAACTTCTATGGTTGGATTACCGCGGGAATCAAGAATTTCCCGGGCGTGTATCTGTGCTATGTGTGTATCTGACATTAATTATCCATAAATCAAGGGAGCAAATTAGAGAGTCGATTTTACCGGTGCAAACGTAAATCATTCAGGAATTGTTTCTGGAAACTTCTCCCCCTAATTTTTCGTTTCATTTAACCCTATGATAACTGTAAAACGATTTAATAACAATTCTGCAGCGTGGGATAGCTTCGTCTCGTCGGCAAATAATGGCACCTTATTCCATACACGCCGATTTTTANGCTATCATCCAGAAGGGCGCTTCAATGACCATAGCCTTGAATTTTATAAGAAAGAAAAGTTAATTAGTGTATTACCTGCAGCAATCATTGAAAACNATGGCAAACGGCAATTGGTATCCCACCCTGGTGCTTCTGTTGGTTCGTTTGTTGTTCCGGAAGATCTGGCCTTTGTGGATGCCCTGGCAGTGNTAGCACAGCTTTCAGAATATGCCAAAACAAATAATATAGATAGTATTCGACTAACACAGCCGCCCACAATCTATAGCCGGCGTTTATCCCATTATATCGATTTTGCACTCCAAAATAATGGATATAAGTATTCCCGAAGGGAAATATCCAGTGTTCTTTTTCTAGAAGAGACCGTTGATGATAATTTGTCTAAATTTAAATCGACCCACCGCACGGCAGTACGAAAAGCGGAAAAATCCGGTATTGTTATAAGACAATCAGAGGATTTTGAAGAATTTTACTATATACTGAAAAAGAACCTGAGTATTCGCCATAACGTAAGCCCTACGCATACATTGACAGAATTGCTGTATTTAAAAGAATTATTTCCTGAAAAAATTTATTTATTTGGTGCGTACATGAAAGATAAGATGGTTGCCGGGGTAGTAAACTTCATTGCGACGGAAAATGTGGTATTGGCGTTTTATATAAGCCATGATGAAAATTTCCAGGAAGCGCGCCCCATTAACTTATTATTCTATAAGATTTTTGAGTGGGCGATACAGGAAAAGTTTCGCGTATTTGATTTTGGTATTTTTACTGTCAATGAAGAACCCAATTTGGGATTGGCCCGTTTTAAGGAAAATTTTGGCGCCAGCGGTCAATTCAGAGACACGCTGGAACTCAATTTGTAAACCAATCAATTTATTTTCATGTCATCTTTAATCCAGCTTGGCAAACAAAGTGTCGTNTATGGCTTCGGTCATTTTATAACACGATTTATCAATTTTCTTTTACTGCCGCTATACACACATCGTCTGGCACCGGAAGAATATGGTGTTGTTTCTCTCATTTATGCTTTCATTGCGTTTGCCAATATCCTTTTTACCCACGGGATGGATGTGGCCTATATGCGNTTTCAAGGACTAGAAAAAACAGAAGAAAATAAAAAAACCATTTTTTCCACCAGTTTTATTTGGCTTCTTATGTCAACTCTGCTGTTGGGCAGTTTTATGTATTTTGTTTCACAAAATCTTGCCTCAATAACAGTTGGAATCGAGTACACTAAACTCATACAGCTTGCCATTGGAATACTGGCTTTTGATACGTTAATGGCATTGCCGAAAGTGCTGCTGCGATTGGAGAATAAACCATATCATTTTATCTTTCTGGAATTATCTCATGTGATTATTGTTTTGGGTTTGAATATCTGGTGGATCGGAATACAACAGTTGAGCATAGATTATATCTTTATTAGCAATCTCATTGCCTCGGGAGTCGTTTTTCTCCTGATAGTACCTAAAATCATACAGAACATGGAATTGCGTTTTAATCCGGGCTGGTGGAAATATTTATTTATTTTTGCCTTACCTTACATTCCTTCCGGAATGGCCAGCATCCTCAATGAACTGATCGACCGTTATATGATTAAATGGCTTGTGGATGAAAATGCCGTTGGTCTTTATAGTGCCAGCTATCGCCTGGGAATATTCATGCTGATNATAGTGATGGCATTTAAGTTTGCCTGGCAGCCTTACTATCTGAGGCAGGCNGACAAGGAAGATGCGCCACAATTGTTTGCACNNGCNGGNACNTATTTNCTGCTGGTGACATCTTTTCTCTTTCTCTTTCTAACCTTTTTTATTGAATACCTAGTTCAAATTCCTATTGGCAGCAGCCCGATTATTAGCCCGATTTACTGGGCCAGCTTGAGTATAGTTCCTGTCGTTCTCCTTGCTTATATTTTTTTGGGAGTTTTTCTTGTGCAACTCCCGGGAATTTATATAAAAAAGAAAAATGGTTGGATTCCTATTTTAAACGGGACAGCCGCACTGATAAATATTATGACAAATTTTCTACTCATCCCGAAATATGGATATAAATCGGCTGCAGTTGCGACTCTCATTGGTTATTGTGTGATGGTTCTTTTACAATACGTTGTCATTAAACGCTTTTATCCTCTTACATGGGAATGGAAACGGGTGCTGCTCATTATTTTTATTACAGGAGGCCTTTTTCTTGTATGGAAATTTTCCGGGGAAAACTGGATTGTTGGATTAATTAATCTCGGTTTATATCCAATTCTGTTGTGGGTTTTTCAATTTTTCACTGTAAATGAAAAAAAGTTTATTCAATCAAAATTCAAGTTTAATAAATGAAAATCTGTCTTTTAACCTCGAATCCGAATCCATACGATGATCGTATTTATTATAAACTAGCAAGATCTCTTAAAAAAATAGCTGATATTTCCATTATCAATCCTCGAGTTTCTTCAAAAGTGAGCGATGGTATAGCTATTATAGGAAATGATAGTTCATCTCCGGTCAGTGATTCATCATGGATCATTGAACAACTCAAAACGATTCAACCAGACATCGTTCAGGTCACCGAGCCGTTGTTGCTTTCTCCCGCGGTTAAATACAAATCTAGGCACAGCGTTAAAATAATCTATGATCCGGCGGAAGATTGGCGAGCCATGTACAGAGAATTTTCAAGAAAACCAGCACCTATTCCCCATTTACTGGGATTTGGAATACGTCAATATGAGAACTGGTTTCTTCCTAAAATGGATTATTTCATTGCCAGCGATGATTGGCTGTACGATTATTACAGTGCCAAAGGACCATGTACGTTGATCTATAATTATCCTAATAAGGATATTTTTTCTATAGATTTAAAATCTGTACCCCAACATCTTCATTCCTGTGTTCACCATGGACAATTACGTAAGGAAAGAGGATTATTTTTAATGATAGAAGCCATGAAACTGGTTGTAGAAAAATATCCTGACTCTTCTCTGGAGTTGTTAGGCCATTTTTCCTATCCTTCTGAAGAAGAATTAAGTCATAAACTGCTGGAAAAATATGGATTATCAGAGAATGTTAACATTTCTGCTCCCATTCCCCATATAGACATTCCCAGGAGAATAGCACAAAGTGCAGTTGGACTTTTGCCCTTTTACAATATTGATAAATTTTGTAATAATATTGTAATCAAAATGTTTGAATATAGCGCTTGTAAACTGCCTATTGTTTCTTTTGATCTTCCTCCGTCCAGAAAATATATTGAAAGTGTAAACTGTGGGATTTGTGTAGAACCTGATTCTCATCGTGCTTTGGCTGAAGGGATCATAAAGATGTTTGAAAATAAGGAAAATTTTTCTTTGTATAGTCTAAATGGTTATAACTCTTTTGTTGAAAAGTATTACTGGGAAGCGCAGGAAAAACAGTTGTTTGACATTTATTCTAACCTTAACAAATAGCCTTTACCAAATATATTTTTGTATTCTATCCATCTCCTCGGTATCAACTGACTGATCCGATATTTTTTGCATCCTATTTTGCGTGTCAAAATAGTACGGTGAATTAAAAATGAATGTATTTTTATTTTGTTCGTCAAATAATGATTTTCCCTGCCAGAATTCTGGTATCTCTATATCGAGGTAATCAAACAATGTGGGTCCAAAATCTATGGTAGTGCCAGCAACTGATATTTCTTTACTAGATTGATTCAAAGGATCCAAAATGAAAAGAGGGATGGGCTCCAAACCTTTTATAGAGTAGGATGTATATTCCGGTTCATTGATATTGGAACAATGATCACCAAAAATAATGATAAGTATTTCGGGATCCATTTGCTGCATAGCGGTTATGAATTTTTCTAGGGCTGAATCCACATAGGCCATGGAATTCAAATAATTTTTCACAACCGGATCATCTGCTTGAAAATCACTAACATAATCCTTTTCATCAATAAGATCAAAAGGCGTATGGCTGGTTAATGTAATAATGTAGGCAAAGTAAGGGGATTTTACACCGGTGAGTATTTGTTTAACCTGAAGTAAAAAATCCATATCCTTTATAGTGTGCCATTTATCAGGATCGTTTATGGAGAAATCATTTTTGAAAAAAGTTTGTTGAAAACCAAGAGCTAACAACCCCTGTTTGCGATTAAAAAAAGAACCATTATTTCCATGAAAGACCAACGTATTATACTCATTTCTATTCAAGATAGCTGGTATGGAAGGAAGTTGCTCTAAACCAACGGTGTAAAAGGTGCCTTTATGACCTAGGGGGTATTGGGAAGTTAGTACACAGAACTCAGCATCGGATGTGCCACCCACACTTGTATGTTGTGCAAATATTTTTGGAAAATAATTTGATGCCTGTGTTAAATGATGTAAGAAAGGCATGACGAGTTTGCCTTTTACAGTGTGATGAATCACATTTTTATCGAGAGATTCGACTTGAATGGCAATAATATTCCGTTTTTTATTGTCAGGTATATGAACTGTAAAATTGGATTCTGGGATTTCTAATGCAAGCCCTGGGTTTTTATTTATACGGTATAGATCAAGTCCGTATGTCCAAAGAAAACCAAAATACAATACACTACCTTTATGATCGGTACTTTCAAAACGAATTTCTGTGTAGACGTCCCACCGGGAAAATGGCTCGTTGTATCTTTTGGCGGAATTGAGTGGACTTTGTGTTGAGGCATAATAATGAAATACTTGTAAGAATAGCCACATACAGGTGAAAAATGATACTGCTGGAATTCGTTTTATTATTGAAATTTTCTGTGATTTTTTGAAAAAGAAAATTCCTGCTATAAACGATATCAAATAGATACCATCAAACCAGCGGATCAATAACAATATTTGAGACCCAAGTACAGGTAGGAATCCTATATTTAACAGTGTACCAAGATGCATAGTGGAACCAAAGTATCTGAAGTTGAGTAAATTAACCCAAAGCAATAGGAGAAAAACACCCACACCAAAAATCCGCAGCCAGTAATTTTGGAATATGGAAAAGAGCAACAGGCTAAAATTTGTTAAAGCAATGATAGAAAAAATGATACGTAAAGCATTAAATCCAACAAATTCTACAATTTCAAGCAGGAAAAATGTTTGCGCAGCAATTATACCAAAAAGGCCCAAAATGTGCACATTTTCAAAGGTGGATTTAAATAACGCAGCTATGTAAACAATTATCCTTTGTTGCTTCATAGAATTATCATATCATTAAAGTGTATTAATTTTGTTGAAGATTACAGATTATATCCTGAAACAATATAGTCAAATATGAAAATTTTATACATCGCACCAGAAAATACAGTAGGCACATTAAGTCTTTGGAAGGAGGCTCATGAAGCCCGGGGCAATGAATGCACATTCATTACCTTATATCGAACTAAGCACGATTATGATCCGGGAATTTGCCTAAACCTCCCGCTGGTGAAAGCAAATCCTTGGTATATGCAAGGTCGCCATCGATATTATCAGCTTGCTAGAGGTGGAAAGGGCGATTATCAGGAAAAAGAAGGCTGTCCACCAGAATGGAAACCGAATTCATTATTTGAAAAGAAATATTTCCAGTTTCGCGATTGGTTATGGAGTTTTACGATTGAACCAGCCATTATAGAATTGGGGCTACATGACTACGATGTCTATCATTTGGATTGGGGCTTGGAATTTTATCGGGACGGACGGTTTGTGAAAAAACTGAAAGCGGAAAAGAAACCGGTTGTGTGTACATACCATGGTCAGGATCTTCGCACCAGGGGTGTTATACCCACTATTGATAAAGTAAGCAGTTTAAATGTGACCAGTGAACTGGATTTGTTAATAAAACACCCAGACATATACTATCTGTTCCTGCCTTTTGATACAAAACAGCATAATCCATCTTTCAAAATAAATGAAACCATTCGCATATGTCACAGTCCTACAGACCGGTATTATAAAGGCAGTGAAACGATTATTCCTGTTTGTGAAGAGTTAGCTGAAAAAAACAATGTTGAGTTTATTTTGATTGAAAACATGCCTCACAGTGAAACCCAAATAATTAAACAGTCATGTGATATTTTAATTGACCAGGTCCATAACCGAGGCGGCTGGGGGTATGGCATGAATTCTGTGGAAGCCCTTTCTATGGGTCTATGCTGTGTGACGGAACTGGTTGATGAATATGTTGAGTTTATCCCTGACCATCCATTTGTAAATGTAAATGGAGAGAATCTAAAAAAAATGCTAATAGACCTGATCGCAAGTCCGGATAAAGTTATAGAACATAGAAAAAAAAGCCGGGAGTGGGTTATCACCCATCATGATATGCACAATACAGCAGATGTTTTATACGGCTATTACAAAGAACGGGGTATAGCTTGAACAAGTCACCTACAATAGATATTGTCGTCCCCTGTTACAACGTTGCGTATATTGTTGAGCATTGTGTAAGCAGTTTACTCAAACAGTCCTACAGTGAAAATGCGATTACTATTTATTTGGTCAATGATGGTTCTTCAGATACAACCGGAGAAATTTTGGAATCATTTTCATATCATCAACATGTCAAGATTATTCATAATGAAAAAAATAGAGGTTTGTCTGCTACCCGTAACTCAGGGATACAGGCGGGAGATGGAGAAGTCATTTGTTTTCTGGACAGCGATATGACGGTTAATTCTGATTGGGTTTCTGCTCATCTAAACATATTAGGTAAAAATAATATAGTCGGTGTTCTCGGTGATTCCCATTTACCAGAGGGGCAACAGCCCAATAAGCTTGATCGCTATTTGTATGATTCACGTAGAGGTGCACGCCGTTTTGGAGAAGGAATCCCGATTCGATTTTCACATTTTTTATTTAATAACACATCCTTAAAGCGCTCAGTGTTTGATGTTATAGAACTTTTTGATGAAAATATTACTTCTTATGGGGGTGAAGACACCGAGTTGGCAATTCGACTTTGGGAAGAATATCCAGATGGGTTGCGTTTTTCATTTTCAGCTGTTTGTGAACATCATCACTCCCGAGAATTAAATGAATTTTGTAATTCCATGTATCTATACGGAAAGACTAATCTTCCGTCGTTATTAGAACAGTTTCCCCAGTATTCAGCAGAGTTAGGGGGGGAATGGATAAAATCGATGAAAGGGTATATACTGTTCAATCCGATTATGCGCTGGGTTGTGTCAAAATCACGTCATATTTTTAGCAGTTATTGGTTATCAAGGTATCAAGTCATCGACGCAGTGATTCGCGGAGCAAGGTCAGTTTCTCATCGGTAATACAGAATTTTTTCCCGAAATTTTCTTATTTAATAAAAAATGTTGATAAATATCGAATTGTGCTTAAATTCAAGCGATTTGAAGATATATAACTCAAATCTTAATAATGAATTAATGACAAAACGGGGGCNCAGTGCCTCCTTTTTTACTAATAACCAAACCAAGGAGGAACATCATGGCTGATGTGAGTTCAACTGTCAATAATGTCGTCGCTGGAATCGTAGGTCTTGTTAAAGGCTTAATTGTATTCTTTGTGTTTGCTAACATTCTATACTCAACGGGTTTCGATCCTGTTGGTGGTGTAGTTGATTTGGTAAATACATTCCTGGATGGCGGACTAGCTGGATTGTTAGCGCTGCTATTTCTCGTATCAATGGTATAATTAACAGGATGATTTTAACAGGGTTCCTTTTGTGAAATTGGAACCCTGTATCCTGTTAACGTCATCATAGGAGGAAATATGAGTGCTTTCGACAGCGTAAATGAATGGATAGCCAAAATAACCGACCTGCTTAAAACGCTGGTGGTCCTCGGCATCATCATAGGAATTCTGTTTGATGATCCATTTGGCGTGATTGCGGGAGTTGGTAGAATAATGGGACAATTTGGTGANGCGGGTCTTGCNGGCCTGTTGGCACTAATTTTTCTCGTTGCTATGTACAACAAAAAGTAANCCACAACCAAATATCCATTTGACTTACTGCGCCCCGCGAGCCGGGGCGTAGTTGTTTATACATACTCCTATTTGTAAACTTTTCATTATTAATTTTGCTATATTCTTTAACTTTATTAGAATAATTTTNCGCNTATGTTTAAATATAATAAANCCCTAATTCTTTTTTTCTTTTTGAGTGCCAACCTATCAGCAACAATCCTCGTTGTTAATAGTGTGGATCAAAAAGANAATGAGCTGNAGGTATTAGACAATACAAAAGCATCTTATGTATCTGCTAAAGATCTATCTAAAGTTCTGACCTCACGATCACCGTATATCAACAAAGAACGCATGAAAATGGTTCTGTATTTTTCAGATACACGAATAAAAATTACCAGTAATTCCAGTTTTGTCCTTGTAGATGAAGAAGTATATCATATGCCAATCCATGCCAAGGATGTTGGAGATGATATTTTCCTTCCCGCTGTACCTATTTTTAATATTTTAAAACAAACTGTTTTACCCGGTTTATCCTATGATCCCATTAAGCAGCGGCTGGATATTGATGTTATTGAATTCAACATCACCGATCTTAATATAGAGCAAAAAGCCAATGGAACGATTCTTACTGTATATACCCGCGAACAGTTTAATGATGGTCACATTAGTTCATTTGAGCATGANAATGGTTGGTTTTACATAACCGTCCAAGATGGGATTGTAGATACAACTAAAATAAATAAATCTGATACACGCGGAGTTATCGCTAAAGTTACAGCAAACCAGTTTGCTCAATCTGCGCAACTGGCTTTTCGTTTGCGATCAGAGATTATCGGCNATGAAGTTNTCCAAAGTTCTGATCCCAATGCTATTGTTATTACTTTGCGCACTCCATTTGATAAAAGCGCAGACCGNATTCGAAAACTTCGTAATCGTTGGCAACTTGATATAGTAGTATTAGATGCTGGCCATGGTGGAAANGATGGTGGNACCATAGGTAAAAGTGGAACAAGAGAAAAAGATATTGTATTAGATATCACNAAACGATTGGGCATGNTGTTAGAGAAAAAAACCAATATTAAAGTCNTTTATACCCGTGAAGAAGATNTATNNNTTCCACTGTGGAAGAGAACGAANAAAGCTAATGNAAGCAATGGCAAAATATTTGTTAGTATTCATGCAAACGGAAATCCTAATCGAACAGCTAGAGGTTTTGATGTTTTTCTGCTGAATGAGAGTAAATCAGATGACGCCATTGAGCTGGCATCACGGGAAAATGCCGTAATTAAACTAGAAGAACATAGTGGGGATCGGTATAAGGAATTAACTGGTGAAAACCTAATAATGGCTACAATGGCACAATCCATGTTTNTAAAGGAAAGCGAGGTGCTGGCTGACTTGATTCAGCATGAACTGGGCAACCGGCTGGACTCACCTAATCGTGGTGTAAAACAAGCNGGCTTTGTTGTATTGATTGGCGCAAGTATGCCGAATGTTTTAATTGAAACGGGATTCCTTTCGAATCCAACTGATGAAAAACGCTTAAAACAATCATCATACCGTCAAAAGATTGCTGAAGGAATCTTCAGCGCCATTGTAAAATTTCGCTCTATTAGAGAAGCATTACTGGCTGAAGGATAATGTCAGATTCAAGACCTATTGGTGTTTTTGATTCTGGACTGGGCGGCTTAACTGTTGTCAAATCCTTACGTTCTCTCTTATCGAATGAATCCATTTTTTATTTTGGTGATACAGCTCGAGTGCCATATGGCAATAAGAGCAAGGAATTAATTCAGGAATATTCCATAGAAATCACANATTTTTTGATAAAACAAGATGCAAAAATGNTTGTAGTAGCTTGCAATACGGCTTCGGCACTGGCGTTAGATGAATTACAGAAACATAGCCCTATACCAGTGCTTGGAGTCATTAAGCCTGGCGCTACAGAAGCTATTAAAGCGACGAGTAATAATCATATTGGCATCATTGGTACTGTAGCAACAATATCTTCAAAAGCGTATGAAAAAGCATTGCATGGATTAAACGGGAATATTCAAACAAGCTCACAAGCCTGTCCATTATTGGTCCCCTTGGCCGAAGAAGGCTGGTTGGACGGCGATGTAGCAAATACTATTGTGAATCATTATTTATCACCTTTGAATGATAACAAGATTGATACACTTATTTTGGGTTGTACACACTATCCTCTTTTAAAAGATGTAATCGCAAGCCAGATAAATGATGGGACAGTATTAATTGATTCAGCNGCAGCAGTTGCCAGAGCAGTTAAGNAAAGTCTNGNGGACTCTAATGAACTNAATGACAGCGATGAAAAGGGAACACTGACTTGTTTTGTCACTGATATACCTATGCGTTTTGAATCAGTAGGCCAGCGATTTTTAGGGGCCCCCATGGACCATGTCCAGACAATTCATGACATCTGATTTCCANAATCTTCTAAAGGATTTATATGGTTTACAGCGTTTAGGAATTAAAACAGGGCTGGAACACACACGTCAATTACTAGATGCCTGCGAAAACCCNCATCATCAATTAAAATTTATCCACTTGGCGGGAACCAATGGAAAAGGGTCAACCGCAGCATTTATCTTATCTATCTTGCGCGCCACTGGGTTAAAAGTTGGTTTGTATTCGTCACCTCATTTAGTACGGTTTAACGAACGTATACGGGTGAATGGCGTTCCTATTACTGATGAAAAAATCATAGAATTTATGAAATTATTTTCCGCTGATATTCAACGTATTGAGAGCACATTTTTTGAAACGACATCCGCCATGGCTTTTTGGTATTTTAAGCAGGAAAAAGTTGATATTGCTGTTATAGAAACGGGCTTAGGGGGACGGCTGGATTCTACCAATGTAATTGAACCGAAAATTGNTGTTATCACACCTATAAGTATGGACCATAGTGATCTCTTGGGAAATGAACTAAAATCTATCGCTAGGGAAAAAGCAGGAATCATCAAAGAAAAAATACCAGTCATTAGTAGTCATCAGGAAAATACTGTAAAAAACATATTAGTGCAAAAAGCAGCAGAGGTGGATGCATATCTAATGTTTGTTGATTCACCCATCGATTGCACCATATCAATGGCTGGAACTTTTTTTTGTCAAGATGATTTAGATTATCAATTAACTCTTATAGGTGAACATCAAGCACAAAATGCATCCTTAGCGATTGCAACAGTAAGGGAATTAGGAAGTCCTGTTAATGAAAATCATATTAGAATTGGTTTACTTAATGCAACTTGGCCAGGGCGATTTCAAGTTTTATCTAAGGATCCGCATGTTATTTATGATGTAGCACATAATGAACAGGGCATTAAGTCTATACTAAAAACTATAAATAATATATTTAAGAAAAAGCCCATAGGTTTATTTGCACTTAAGGAAGATAAAGAATTAGAACTTATTACGAATGTGATNCAAGGGAGATTTGAAAAATTATTTGTTATGAACGACGAACAGGGATTATTGATGAGATCAGAAACGTTATCTATGAACTTAAGTAAACATGGTATCGCAGCAGAACCAATGAAACGATTTGACGATTTTATCTCATATTTGCTCAACGGCCACCCCGGGATCATATTTGGTTCACATTACATGGCAAAACCTGTTTTTGAGCATTTTCAATTTCCCTTTGACACAGGAGTGATTTAGAGTAATTTCCACCATCGTAAGCGTCTGCTCCCGCAGAGGCATCACTTTATAGACAAATTTTAAAATTCAACTTTAAAACTTATTCAATTGGAGTTATTTATATATGGATGTTGATCAATTACAATCCTTGAACATAAAAGAGTTGGCAAAAATNGCCCAGGATCTAGAAATCACGGGTCATTCCGGTTTGAATAAACAGGAATTGATTGTCAACATACTGGAAACACAAAATGAAAAAGAAGGCGTTTTACATGCCAAAGGTGTTCTAGAAGTATTAAATGAGGGCTACGGTTTTCTGCGCAGCCCCGATTTTAGCTATTTACCCGGACCCGATGACATTTATGTAAGCCCTTCACAGATCAAGCGTTTCGGTCTGCGAACGGGACATTCTGTATATGGACAGATTCGTAAACCGAAGAATAAAGAACGGTTTTATGCACTGTTAAAAATGGAAACTGTGAATGACAAAAGTCCNGAGCACGTCAAACAGGCAATTCTTTTTGATAACCTGACCCCGCTTTATCCTGAAGAAAAATTCAACCTTGAATTTGATCCGAAAGACTTGTCTACTCGAATCATGGATCTTATTTCACCTATTGGCAAAGGTCAACGTGGACTGATTGTTGCCCAGCCTAAAACGGGTAAAACGATATTACTGCAGAAAATAGCTAACGCACTTTTGAAAAATCATCCAAAGGTAAAATTAATTATATTACTTATTGATGAACGTCCTGAAGAAGTCACAGACATGAAACGTCATGTAGACGCCGAGGTGGTCAGTTCAACATTTGACGAACCTCCGGAACGACACGTGGCAGTGGCAGACATGGTCCTGCAGAAAGCAAGACGCATGGTGGAATATGGCGATGATGTAGTCATCCTGCTTGATAGTTTGACGCGCCTGGGAAGAGCCCATAATGCAGTGATTCCTCACAGTGGAAAGATTCTTTCTGGGGGCGTGGATTCCAATGCACTGAAAAAGCCAAAGCAATTCTTTGGAGCAGCTCGGAATACTGAGGAAAGCGGTAGTCTGACAATTATTTCAACCGCTCTCATTGATACAGGCAGCCGCATGGACGAAGTCATCTTCGAAGAATTTAAAGGTACCGGCAATATGGAATTGGTGTTGGACCGGCGCTTAAGCGATCGCAGGGTTTATCCTTCCTTTGATATGATCCGCTCTGGGACAAGAAAAGAAGAATTATTATTGGATAAAAAGATATTGGCGCGCATGTGGATCCTACGAAAACTGCTTAATGAGATGAATGTCATTGAGGCCATGGAGTTTATGCTGACGAGAATGAAGCGAACAAAATCGAATGAAGAATTTATGGAAACAATGAGCCAGTAAGTTTAATTTCCACTGAAAGGTGTAGAACTTTTTAATATATTTAGTTTATGAGGTATATATATGGAATATAGCAGTCCTCCAATTCGGACAATTATTGCCCGAGTAATAACTGATAAACCAGTTAGAAAAACACCTTATCAGGTCAAAGGTGTCTTTATGCGCCAGTTTCCTGATTTAGAGATCGTGCCAATGATGGATGGCACGTATAGAGATCGATTTTTGTACCCCCGCGTTCAGGTTAAAATACTGAATGAGCAAGTATATATGATTGGAATTCATGAAGGTGTCGATCCTATCGTTGAATTAGCTGGGCGGTTGGATATTTTAGATTTTGGAAACATTACTTTTCAAGTGTTTGATACGGAAGTAGATGTAAAAGATGACCAGTTTAGAGCAGTTGATCGGTTGATTCGTTATCGGTTATTGACACCATGGGTGGCCCTGAATCAGATGACAGGCAACCGCTATCGATTTTTGAATAACATGGAACGTGTCGGGTTTTTGAACCGTTTACTAGGACAAAACATTGTCTTTTTATCCCGGGAAATGGGAGTAGAACTTCAGGATAAAATTTTCACAAAAGTAAATTTGACATCAATGTTTCCTAAACCAGTAGATGAGCGTAACTGGGGTGCTTTTTCTGGAGAATTTAGAACCAATTTTCTTTTACCAAATTACTTGGGTATCGGTAACGGTATTACACGTGGCTATGGTGCTGTGTACGGGATGTTTAACCCACAATCGTTTCAGTTTGATGAAGCCAGTCTACGAGAACAAATTGAAGATGGAGATCAGTCTCAATCCAACAGCATGGCTGTATCAGAGTTAGAAGGAGTAACTGTAGAAGATGTTCCTAAACCTAAACGACATATAGCCAAAAAGCGTAAAACGAAAAAAAGAACAAAAAAAGTGCTGACAGAAGAATTTGACATTGAGGAAAATAAAATTACTGTACTTCCAGAACGAAAGCAGGATAAAAAAGAATATATTAATCCTGAAGATGACAAATTTAACAGTCCCGAATTTCATAAAAAGCAGCACAAACTTTAAGTGACACCCCAAACTGTAAAATTGGCGTCCCGGGTTGCGCGGATAAAGCCTTCGTTTACTCTGGAAATGGCTACAAAGGCTGCTGAAATGAGATCCCAAGGAATTGATGTGATTAATTTCAGTGTTGGTGAACCTGATTTCAATACACCGGAACATATCATTGCAGCCGGGAAAGCAGCTATGGACGCTGGCTTTACAAAATATACAGCTGGCCCTGGGATGATAGAGCTGCGCCAAGCCATTTGTGAAAAACTGAAACGGGAAAATGGTTTAGAATACACACCACTTGAAATCCTCGTTTCCAATGGTGAAAAGCAAAGTTTATACAATGCCTGTCAGGTGTTGTTTCATAAAGGAGATGAAGTCATTATCTTTGTTCCCTACTGGGTATCTTTCCCTGAATTTGTACGCCTTGCAGATGCTGAACCGGTTTTAATTGACACACTACCAGATAAACAATTTGAAGCAGATTTTAACGATCTTGAAAAAAAGATAACACCTGCAATAAAAGGTGTGATAATCAATTCACCTTCAAATCCTACAGGTGGGGTCTGGGGGGTAGAGGCCCTAATCCGCTTATTGAAAATGGCTGTGCAGCATGACTGGACCGTGATTTCAGATGAATGTTATGAACGTCTGGTGTTTGATGGAGAATTTATAAGTATAGAAAAGCTTAATCGTGGCCATAATATTGGTGCTCGAGTTGTTACCTGTTTGAGTCTTTCTAAAACCTATGCCATGACAGGCTGGCGAATCGGTTATGCAGCTGGGGATGAAATAATCATAAAAGCAATGAGCAAGATACAGGGTCAGTCAACGTCCTGCGCAAATTCGATCGGACAGCGGGCCGGTATCGTCGCTTTAACCGGTGATCAGCAGCCCGTAGAAGACATGCGCTTGCAATTCAGAGAGCGCCGCGATCTGATGGTTAAGCTGTTAAATGACATGCCTGGGATCTCCTGCGCAACACCTGGAGGGGCCTTTTATACATTTCCAAATTTTTCTGAATATATTGGGAAAAAAGCAAATGGAAAAGTTATTCAGGATTCTTTCGACCTGAGTGAATTTATATTAACTTCGGAAGCTGTAGTCACGGTACCTGGAGATGGTTTTGGCGCACCAGGGCATATAAGATTTTCGTGTGCCACAGATAAAGAGACAATAAAACGAGGTTTATCGAAGGTAGCAAGCGTTTTACAAAAATTAGTTTAAAGGAATTTTATCATGAAACAGGGAATACATCCAGACTATATACTTGGCAAGGTACATTGTGCCTGTGGACATACATTTGAAGTATATAGTACTGTGGGTGACCAGCGGATCGATATCTGCTCAGTCTGTCATCCTTTCTTTTCAGGAAAGCAGAAACTGGTAGACACAGCTGGGCGTATTGAAAAATTTAAAGAGAAATACGCTAAAACAGCCCAGTAACTAAACAAAAAAATAAAATGGCTCCGGGAACAGGTACATCCTTTTTGGAGCCATTTTTTTGTCTATGAAACATTTGATATTAACTATAATGAAACCATCCATCCTTGTTGGCGGTCAAGCAGTCATTGAAGGTGTAATGATGCGTGTCCCGGGAGCCTATGCCACGGCTGTTCGTGATCCTGAAGGAAAGGTGCATGTAGATAAGCATGATTTTATATCCCGGGTGGAAACGTCGGGTTTCTGGAAAAAACCAATCCTGCGGGGCATGATGGCCTTGTTTGAATCCATTAAAATGGGCATGAAAACACTGCAGTGGTCGGTGGATATTGCCATGCCTGAAGAAGCAGAAAAACAACCGGGTAAACTGGCCCATTTCTTTTCAACAGTATTTGCAATTGTATTAGCCATTAGTATGTTTGTCGTGGCACCGTTAGGCTTGACAACTTGGTTGCTGGATATTGAACGTGAAGCAGTGGCGTTTAATATCATTTCAGGATTATTCCGCATTTCCTTTTTTATTCTGTATTTATTAGCTATTTCCATGATGAAAGATGTTAAACGCCTGTTTCGCTACCATGGAGCAGAACATCGTGTAGTATTTAACTTTGAATCCGGAAAAGATGTTAATGTTGATAACGCACAATCTTTCTCTACATATCACCCTCGCTGTGGGACAAGTTTTATGTTCATTGTACTTTTAACAGCTATCCTTGTGTTTGCCTTGATTGACACAATTGTCATGGCCATATTTGGTGAAATCACCATTTTTCATCGCTTGGCCTTTCATCTGCCGCTGATGCCGCTGGTTGCAGGAATTTCCTATGAGATTATTAAAATAACAGCCCGTAAAGATGAATCATTGTTTTTTAGGTCTTTACGTGCACCGGGATTGTGGTTGCAGCACATTACGACACAGCCACCCGAAGATGATATGGTGGATGTGGCCATCACTGCATTGCAAAGTGCTTTTGGCGAAAAATATAATGAAATGATTGGCAAGGAATACACAGCAGAGGCTATCGGGTGAAAGATAAAATAGAAAGAGTCATTGCCCACCATGAAGAATTAAACTATTTATTAGCAGATCCTACTATTCTGAATGATCATGACAAGTTAAAAGAAACAGCACAGGAGCATAGTCAATTGGCTCCAATTGTACTCAAAGGACAGGAATATTTAGTGATACTCCAACATATAGCTAATGATGAAGAAATCCTTGCGGGGGATGATGGTGAATTAAAGGAAATCGCGCAGGAAGAATTATCTGGACTTAAGGGGAAAAGAGTCAAATTGGAAAATGAATTGAAATTCATGCTTATACCAAAAGATCCCAATGATAACAAAAATACCATTGTTGAAATCCGTGCCGGAACAGGCGGCGAAGAGGCAGCATTATTTGCGGCAGACCTCTATCGTCTTTATACACGGTTTGCTGAACGCAATAGCTGGAAATGTGGAGTGATGGCAATGAATGAGACCGGGATTGGCGGTTATAAAGAGGTCATTTTTTCAATTACGGGTAATGGCG
Organism: Fidelibacterota bacterium; assembly: GCA_002713385.1. Lineage (GTDB taxonomy): Bacteria > Fidelibacterota > Marinisomatia > Marinisomatales > TCS55 > UBA2126. The sequence continues at coordinate 8,661 of PAWC01000031.1, read as the reverse complement.
CTTACGGACTCATAAAATATGAAAGCGGTGTGCACCGTGTACAGCGTGTTCCCAAAACAGAGGCTGGTGGGCGAGTACACACCTCAGCTGCAACTGTGGCCGTACTTCCTGAGGCAGAAGAAGCAGAAATTGAAATAAATGAAGGCGATTTGAAGATTGATACATTCCGGGCCAGTGGTGCCGGCGGACAGCACGTCAATAAAACGGAATCAGCCATTCGTATTACGCACATTCCATCAGGTTTAGTTGTCTCTTGTCAGGATGAAAAATCGCAGCATCAGAATAGGATATTAGCTATGAAGGTGTTGCGCTCAAGATTGTTGGCTCAAGAACAAGAACGATTAGCTCAAGAACGTGCTAATACACGAAAGTCCATGGTTTCTACCGGTGATAGGTCAGCAAAGATTCGCACATACAATTTCCCCCAAGGGCGAATTACAGATCACCGCATCAATTATACTGCCTATAACCTTGAAAGTGTAATGGATGGAGATATTTCTGAATTAATTGAACAGTTAAAATTGTCGGAACAGCAGGAACAGCTGTCTGGCGATTAAATGGTCACTGCCCCCCAAGACGGCCAAATCACAAACTGGCTGAACTGGTCAGCTGCAGCACTTGTACATTCACTAGAAGATAATAAACAGGAAGCCGAGTGGCTTTTATCGTCTTTATTAAATTGTTCTAAATCTGAATTATATCTTCAGAAAAATGAACTGTCTGAAAAGCAATGTGAACTGTTCCAAGATTGGATCAGCAGACGTATAAAGGGCGAGCCCGCACAATATATAGCCGGTTGGACTGAATTTTATGGCCACCGTTTTAATGTAAACAAATCTGTTCTAATACCCCGAGCTGAAACCGAAAGATTGGTAGATGTAGCTATTTATACACTCCAGGAATTAGAAAAACATCAGATCGTAGATATTGGTACAGGATCTGGGTGTATTGCCATTTCTGTGGCAGCTGAAATTCCCTCTGCGAGTGTTCTGGGGCTGGATATATCTCCGGAAGCATTGGTAACAGCTGAAGAGAATGCCTCTATAAACAAACTATTAAATGTGCAATTTTTACAAACAGACTTCTTACAGTTTACACCCTCCGAGCCCGTATACGATGGCTTGCTCATGACCCCGCCGTATATTCCAACAAATGAGATGGATACACTAATGAAAGAAGTCCGTGATTATGAGCCCGATCTGGCATTAACGGATCATGAAGATGGCTTAACGTTCTACAGGCACTTGGCTGACACGGCTCAAAAATGGGTGCGTCCGGGGGGCTGGCTCATTTTGGAAGTGGGGCTTGGTGAACACCCGCAAAAAGCCATCACTTGTTTTGATACTAAAGGGTTCGCTCAATTGGAACTTATTGCTGATTTTAATACAGATGATCGCATCCTCAAAGTGCAGGTGGTATGAAAACGCTCTGGCATCACATAGAACTTTTGCGCCCCTTAAACTTGCTTACCGCGGCCCTTGCCATGGTCGTCTGCGCCAGCATTATGGATGGACTGCATGAAACGAAAATACTTTTGGTTACCATCTTTGTTGTGGTTTGTTATAATGCTGGTGCCAATGCCTATAATGATGTAATGGATTATAAAACAGACGTGGTTAATCGTCCCCGGCGCCCCTTGGTAACAGGGCAAGTAAAAATAAAAATGGCACGGGCCATTGCCATAATACTGTTTGTAATTGGCAGCGTGTTGACTTTAGAACTTAGTAAATCAGCACAGTTTATCGCCATTGGCCTGGCCCTCCCCACCTTGATCATTTACAGCAAATTCCTGAAGGGTACTCCTTTAATTGGTAATGCCGTTGTGGCTATTATCTTGGGCTTGGCGTTTATTTTCTCCGGAGCTGCTTTTGGTCAAATAGAAACCATGATCATACCATCATGTTTAGCCTTTGGACTCACTTTTCTCCGAGAGTTTGTTAAAGACATGGCAGATATTGAAGGCGACTCAAAAGCAGGTTTAAATACATTTCCTGCAAAATTCGGATTAGAAAAATCTGCAAAATTCGCAATTGTTTCAGCATTGATTATTGGAGCTGGAGCTCTTTTCCCTTATTTAAACGGTTATTACGATATCCCTTATTTGGTTGTCCTTGTTTTAGGAGTAGAAATACCTTTGTTAATGATTGTATTTTCATTCCTGAAATCGCCTGAAATTGATCAGGCAAAACGATTTTCCGAGGTATTAAAATTCAGTACAATCGTAGGATTAATGGCTTTTTTCGTAGATAATTATGTCCGCTGAATTTGTCCATTTACACAACCATTCAGACTACAGTCTATTAGACGGCGCCCAAACCGTCCAGACGCTGGTGAATACCATCGATGATCTGAAAATGGATTCGGTGGCGCTCACTGAACATGGCAATATGTTTAGTGTAGTTCCCTATTATAAATCAGCGAAAAAAGCCGGTGTAAAACCCATTATAGGCTGTGAGATTTACGTTGCCCATGGTAGCCGTTTTGATAAGAAACCACGGGCAGAAGGTGGATGGGGCAATAATCATCTCATTTTACTGGCCCAGAATTTCGCCGGATATCGCAACCTGATGAAATTGGTTACAATTGGCTATTTAGAAGGATTCTATTATCGTCCCCGCATTGATAAAGAATTACTAAAAGAACACAGTACAGGTCTTATTTGTTCATCAGGTTGTTTAAAAGGGGAAGTGCCGGAAAAACTGTTAGCAGGAGATTGGGAAGGCGCCAAAGCAACTGCACTGGAATTTGCCGAAATGTTCCCTGGGCGATATTATCTAGAAATTCAAAATCATGGCATTGATGCCGAAGTGCGTAATGTGGAATTGATAACCAAACTGGCCCGAGAATTGGATTTGCCGCTTGTTGCCACTAACGATGCCCACTATGCCAAACATGAACATTGGGAAGCCCATGATATACATATCTGTCTCGGTACCGGCAAGGAAAGGGATGACCCCAATCGCCTGCGCTATGCCACACCGGAGTTTTACTTCAAGACACAGGATGATATGTATAAACTGTTCAAGGATTATCCAGATGCTTTGGAAAATACACGCAAAATCGCGGACAGCATCGATCTTGAACTACCTATGGGTAAATATCATTTACCTACATTTCCCATACCGGAAGACGCACCCTCCCAAAACCCTAATGAGTATTTGCGGTATTTATGTGATGAAGGTGTTCGGAATATTTATGGAGACATCACAACGGATCTGCAGGACCGATTGGATCATGAATTGGACGTGATCCAGAAAATGGGTTTTGCAGGATATTTTTTAATAACAATGGATTTTGTGAAGTATGCAAAAGACAATGGTATTCCTGTGGGGCCGGGTCGAGGTTCTGCTGCTGGAAGCCTGGCGTCTTATGCTCTGAATATCACGACCATAGATCCGATAAAGCATAACCTGCTTTTTGAACGATTTCTAAACCCGGAACGTATTAGCCTTCCTGACATTGATATCGATTTTTGTATTGAGCGTCGGAGTGAGGTTATTAATTATATCAAACAGCAATATGGTGATAATTCTGTAACACAGATTATTACATTTGGAAAAATGAAAGCACGCCAGGCTGTGCGCGACGTGGGACGTGTCCTTGGTTTTTCATTTGGGGAAGTTGATAAGATTGCCAAAATGATCCCCGTTGGGCCATTTGTAACATTGCAGCAAGCATTGAGACAAAGTCCTGATATGAGGGAAGCTGCTGATGGGAAATATAAGGAATTGATCGAGCATGCCCTGACCCTTGAAGGCATGAACCGCCACGCATCCACTCATGCTGCCGGCGTTGTAGTCACACCGGGAGATTTAACAGACTTTACACCATTGTTCAAATCAAACACGGGCGATATTACCAGTCAGTATGATATGAAAGGTCTGGAAGATTTGGGATTGTTAAAAATGGATTTCCTTGGTCTCCGCAATTTGACTGTAATCGATCACGCCCTGAAGCTGTTGAAGCAGCGGGGGGAAAAGATTGATATTGCCAAGATCGATATGGAATACCCAAAAGTATATAAACTATTTGCCAAGGGGCTAACTACAGGCGTTTTCCAGTTTGAGTCTTCTGGTATGCGCGAATTCCTGAAAAAATTGAAACCCACCCAGATTGAAGATCTCATCGCCATGAATGCATTGTACCGTCCGGGCCCCATGGAAAATATCGATAATTTTATTAAACGCAAACACGGCAAGAAAAAAATTACCTATATCCATCCTGCCTTGGAACATATTTTAAAAGAGACCTACGGTATTATCGTTTACCAGGAACAGGTCATGCAGATCGCCCACGAGATTGCCAATTTCAGTCTTTCTGAAGCGGACATCATGCGCCGCGCAATGGGTAAAAAGATCAAAAAGCTCATGGATGAAATGAGTATAAAGTTCATTGATGGCGCCATAGCAAACGACATCGGCCGTAAAACAGCTGAAGACATTTATACCTTGATCGAAAAATTTGCGAAATATGGTTTTAACAAAAGCCACTCCACCGCCTATGCATATGTAGCCTACCAGACAGCGTGGCTGAAAACCCATCATGCTGCGGAATTCATGGCTGCAAACCTCACCAGTGAAATGTCCAACATTGACCGTGTGGTAATTCTGATCAATGAATGCACAAAACTGAAAATTACTGTGGATGCTCCGGATGTGAATGTATCTGATATTCATTTTCACCCTGTGAATAAAAAAACAATCTCTTTCGGATTAAATGCAATTAAAAATGTAGGAGCTAAAGCTCTTGAACATATTTTAGAAACACGTGATAAAGACGGCCCTTTTGAATCCCTGTTGGATTTCACCTCACGTGTTGGTCTGCGAGTGGTCAATAAAAAGGTATTGGAAAGTCTTATCATGGCCGGCGCCATGGATGGTCTTGCAGGTACTCGAGCAGAAAAATTTGCTACAATCGATATCGCCTTAAAATACGGTCAGCAGATCCAGGAAAATAAATATCGTAACCAGGAAGATCTTTTTGGCCAAGCATCCAACGGACATTCATCAATGATACCGGAGTTAGTTAGTGCTGAGCACTGGACAGATAGTGTTTCCCTGCAGAAGGAAAAAGAGGTGCTAGGTTTATATATATCCGGCCATCCACTATTGAAACATGCCGAAGACTTAGAAGAATTCAGCAATTTTGATTTTACTGAAAATGTTGAAGAATTAAAACTGGATACTGTCCGTATTGGCGGTTCCGTTCAGGAATTTAGACTTCATTTTGACCGTAAAAATAACCAGATGGCCTTTTTTAAACTTGAATGCCTTGGGGGTCAAGCTGAAATACTCGCTTTCAGCTCTGTTTTTGATAAGTATAAGGACCTGTTGGATAATGATGAAATAATCTTTGTCAGCGGCAGACCAACAGATACGTCAGATTTCAGTGATCTGAAAATTATCGCTGATGAGATCGTTGCCTTAGATAAAGCCCGTGATTATTACGCCAAGAATGTGAATATCAAATTTGAGTCCAAGGAAATGACCCCTAATGATATAGATGCTATATACGCCCTAGCACAAAAGTACCATGGCAGCTGCGGGTTATTGTTCCATATTTCGGTTGATGAAAGGAAAGACCAGCGCATTTTTGCCAATAATATTCGTGTTTCATCTGGCAGAGAATTCTTAAAAAAGCTGCGGGATATTTATGGCAAAGATAACATCTGGGTCTCTAATTGATCGCAGTCTTACAGCGTGTTACATCCGGAAATGTAACCATTGATGGTCGGTTAGCTGGTAAAATTGATCAAGGCCTCGTCGTTCTGTTGGGTGTAATGCGCGACGACGATGAAAATGACGCTGATTTCCTGGTAAAAAAGATAGCTGGCCTACGCATCTTTAATGATAAAAATGGTAAATTGAATCTGTCTATCAAAGATATACATGGCACCGCGCTGGTAGTGAGCCAGTTTACATTATGCGCAGATACACACAAAGGCAGACGACCTAGTTTTGTCCGAGCAGCGCCTCCTGAAAAAGGTTCTACACTTTATGAGGATTTCATGAAAAAGCTGGAAGTTCAAGGTGTTCCTGTTCAATCAGGAGAATTTGGAGCTATGATGAATGTAAATATTCAAAACGACGGACCGGTAACAATTGTACTAAACAGCAGGGATTGAAATATACTGAATTCGTTAAAGGGAACGTTGTAATTTTACTTACTCCGAGTTAAATCTAATGGAACGCAAAATCAGAATATTGATGGCCAAGCCCGGCCTGGACGGTCATGATCGCGGAATTAAGATCTTGGCATCGGCCTATCGAGATGCCGGGATGGAAGTAATCTATCTTGGCCTGCGCCAAACTCCGGAAATGATCGTTTCTGCCGCATTGCAGGAAGATGTAGATGTCATTGCGCTCTCCAGCCTGAATAATGCCCATATGACTATTTTTACTAAAATTATGGAGTTGATGAAAAATAAAGGCTTGAATGATGTTCTGCTAACCGGGGGAGGTATTATACCGGAAAATGATATGACTGCATTGAACAGTATTGGCGTGGGTAAGTTATTCGGTCCCGGCACCCCGGTCCAGGATACCATCGATTATATAACTGACTGGGTGCAGACCAACCGCCGCTGAGCATGGATCTCTCCAATCGCACAGCTATGGAACTTCATTTTGCCGATAATTTTGAGACACTTTTATTTCCTGTTTTGGCTGATCATTATTTAAAAGATGGTGATCTGGAACGGGCCCGCAAAGTATGTGCGATCGGACTGGAATACCACCCAAAAAACGCTGATGGCCTTTTTATTCTGGGCCAGGCGAATCGATCTGCCGGCGACCTCCAGAAAGCAGAACAATCCTTCAAATCTGTGTTAAAAAATGGTACGGTTCATTTACAGGCTGCTACCGGCTTGGCTGAAATACAAACTGAATTGCAACGTTCAGAAGTAACAGTGGTGAAAACATGGCAGCTGGTTTTGGAGTGGGATCCCAGCAACCCATCAGCTCGTGAATTAGTGAATAGTTTTGAAGTGAAAAAGCCGCAGCGAAAAGTAAAAAAGATTAAGAAAGCTGCCCCACACAAAAGGAATGGCAGTATTGAAATCAACCCAAGGCTGGCCACGTTTACCATGGTAGCTGTTTTGCGCAATCAGGGCCTGAACCATCAAGCGTTGGCCGTTCTGGATATGTTGGAGAGAAAAGGGGCTGATTCAAAACGTATTCAAAGCGAAAAACAAGATATTATAAAAATAATGGAAGATTAGAATGAGTGAACAGATTTTTAACAAACGTCAAAATATATTAAAAAATAAACTTGCTGATCAGGGTTTTGATGGAATCCTGCTGGTAAACCTGACCAGCATCCGATATCTCTGTGGGTTTACAGGGTCCGCAGCTTCCTGCCTCATCACGCCTGAAGGATCATATTTTATTTCGGACGGGCGTTACGATGTCCAATCCACAAATCAAGTCAAGGGCCTAGAGCGATTTATTGATTTTGGTACGCATATTTCCATAATAGAAAAAAACAATTTAATTAAGAATGGTTTAAAACTCGCCTTTGAAAGCGATCATACCAGCGTAAGCCAATTCAAGGCAATGTCAGATACCTTGCCAAATGTAAGCTGGGAATCCACTTCCATGCTGATGGAAAACCTGCAGGCGGTAAAAGATCAGTCAGAACTGGATGCCATCCGTACTGCTGTGGAAATCACCGATGTTATTTATGAAGAAATTTTACCCATGCTTACACCCGGCACCACTGAAAAGGAAGTGGCCAATCATCTGGTTCTGCGATATCGGCAAGAGAGCGACGGCGAAGCATATTCGCCCATCGTGGCTGGTGGTCCGAATAGTGCATTGCCTCATGCTGTCCCCGGTGACAGGTCATTTGAAAAAGGTGATTTTATTGTCATTGATGCAGCAGCCAAGTATGCTGGTTACCATGCGGATATGACCCGCACGCCGGTTGTGGGTGAAGCCACGGATAAGCATTGTGAGATCTATAATACTGTTAAAGGGTCACAACAAGCGGGATGTGATGCAGCCAAAGCGGGAATGTCCTGCAAGGATATGGACAGTATTACACGTGATTATATCACAGAACGGGGTTATGGAGAATATTACAATCACGGCACCGGTCACGGCCTTGGATTGGAAATCCACACCGAACCGCGCATGAGCCAATTGAGTACACAAACTCTGGCAGTAAACAATGTGGTGACCATCGAACCCGGGATTTATCTGGCCGGCTGGGGTGGCGTACGCATTGAAGATGATGTGATCATTAAAGAAGGTGGATGCGAGATACTGAATAAAACCACCAAGGATCTAGTGGTTCTTAAATAATTCCCTTTGATCAATGATATCTATTCCGATCCAGAGCTCTATGATGTAGCCTAGCTTTTGTCAAGTTAGCCCTACAAAAATTTGTAACGTTTGATTCAAAACGAATGAGTTGGAAGGAGATATACACATGATCTTCCCTAATACCATGGACCAGTTTCTGATGAACGCAGGATTTTCAATATAAGAATACTATAAAGATCAAGATAAAATACCAGTTGGATTGGAAAACAACTTGCAGATATACGTATGCGGAAAATGAATATTGAAAAAGGGTTAAATCATTTAAAAAAGGCGGACAGAAAAATGGCCCGCTTGATCAAAGAATTCGAAAAGCCGGAATTTCGCAAGGAATCAAATT
>PAWC01000030.1 GCA_002713385.1 Fidelibacterota bacterium | reverse complement strand
AGTAAGTTAATACTAAACCAAGCAATGCTCCAGCTACAGCTTGTAGAATGGTGTGAGCTTTCAATATAACTCTTGAGTAGCTAACAGCAATCAGGATTAAAAGAGCAGGTATTGGGTATTGAAATTCTGCTAGCCATAAAACAGCGATTGGCCCGCCGACGCCCATGGCATGGATAGATATCTTCCAGTAACGGGTGATGAGAATAGTAATGATCGTATTGGTCATATAACAGAACATTAAGCCTCGGACTAGAGGGTTTGCTTGCATATAAGTCAGGATCAGGAATGCGATTCCGGAATAAATTATTCCAAGAGTCAGGGGAAAAATACGCTGTTCTTTTTGTGATGCATCAAGGTCAGATATTATCCCTCTTTTCTTGAGTATTAACACAGTCGCAATAGGAATAAGGTTTGAAAATACAAAGCAGATTGCAAGAATTGAATTAGCGTTTTCAGGAATAGGATTACTGCTGTAAATGAGTAGTAAAAATGCCGCAAGGGAAATGAGCATTGGGTGGAAAATAAAGGATATAATAGAGGCAAGTAGACGTGAATTCATTTTGAAACTATTTTTAGAAAGAAGAATTGTATTCGCCAAACACAGCACGCAGAATATCGGCAATTTCACCTAATGTGCAGTCATGTTTAACACACTCAATGATGGCAGGCATAATATTTTCTTCGTTAGCAGCAGCTGATTGGAGATCGCTCAACCTATTTTGTACATGGTCATTATTGCGTTTTATTTTGAAATCAACTACTCGTTTTTTCTGAACTTCAACGGATTTCTGATTAATGCTTAATAATTCAGTTTCATCCTCTTCATCAGATTCATATTTATTTACACCAACAATAATCTGTTCGTTTGTATCTATATTAATCTGATATTCATATGCACTGCGGCTAATCTCATTTTGTATCCACCCCTTATCAATGGCTTCAACAGCACCTCCCATAGCTTCAATATCCGCAATAATTGCGTTAGCTTCTACTTCCAATTGATCAGTTAATTCTTCTATCAAATAACTACCGCCCAGAGGATCAGGATGATTGGCAATACCCGATTCATGAGCAATGATCTGTTGGGTACGCAAGGCTAGTTTTGCAGCTGTATCTGTGGGCAATGCCAGTGCTTCATCACGGGAATTGGTATGGAGGGATTGTGTTCCGCCCAGAACTGCTGACATAGCTTGGATGGTCGTACGCACAACATTGTTATCAATTTGTTGAGCGGTCAATGTGGAACCACCGGTCTGTGTATGAAAGCGGCACATCATGGTTTTTTCTTTGATAGCACCAAAATGTTCTTTCATTATTTTAGCCCACATACGCCGTGCCGCGCGGAATTTGGCTACCTCAGTTAAAAAGTCATTATGGGAATTGAAGAAAAAAGAAATCCGTTTGCCAAAAGTATCAACATCCAGGCCTTTATCTATTGCTGCTTGTACATAAGCAATGCCATTTGCAAGTGTGAAAGCCAGTTCTTGTGCTGCGGTTGAACCAGCTTCACGGATATGGTATCCGGAAATGGAAATGGTATTCCAGTTCGGAAGATGATTGGAGCAGAAATCAAAAATATCCGTCACAATTCTTAAGGAAGGTCCAGGTGGATAGATATATGTACCCCTGGCGATATATTCTTTCAGGATATCATTCTGAATTGTACCATTTAATTTATCTGCAGAAACACCCTGTTTTTCCGCTGTAACTATATACAATGCCAGAAGAATAGAGGCAGTTGCATTGATGGTCATGGATGTGGAAACGGACTCCAGGGGAATGTCCTTGAATAACCTGATCATATCATCCGGAGTAGAGATTGGCACACCCACTTTACCCACCTCATCTAAGGCCATTTCATGGTCAGAATCATATCCTATTTGCGTGGGCAGGTCGAAGGCGACAGAAAGTCCAGATACACCATGATCAAGCAAATAACGATAGCGTTTATTAGATTCTTCTGCAGTGGTAAAGCCGGCGTACTGGCGCATGGTCCATAGCCGTTGTTTATACATTTCAGGATAAATTCCCCGTGTAAAAGGAAATTGCCCAGGTTCATCCCGGCTCAAGACATGCCTCGTTCTTTTTTAATTGATTGATAAGCATCATTCATTGCCTTGAATTTTTCTTCCGCCAGATGCTTCAAATCATCCCCAAGATGATTCACTTTATCGGGATGATATTTGGAAGCCATTTTACGATATGCTTTTTTTACTTCGCTGTCTGTAACAGATTTTTTAATTTCAAGTATTTTGTAGGCTGATTGTGTATCCTTGACAAACATAGCCTTAATAGAATCAAAGTCACTATCATTAATATTCAAATAACGGCCAATGGTGTTAATGACTTTGATTTCGTCAGGATGGATGTGACCATCTGCCTTGGATAAGCCGAACAACACATGAATTAACTCCAATCTACTGGGATGATCCATGGAGCGTTGAATTTGACGGCACACATCGCGAATGGGATAATCCTGTTTAATGATATCTTTAAACAGGATCATATATTCTTGGGTGTCTTGATGACTGAATTGCTGGCGCAGGAAATTTTTTACATAATCCAGTTCAGATTTCAACAGCTGTTTATCTGCTTTCATGACAGCACCCAGGAGCACTAGCAGAGATACCATGAAATCCCCAGGTTTTGTATTTGGATAACCTCGTGTCGTTGGCTGGGTAGAATATCCTTGATCAGCATGATCACTTTGCGAGCCGAGATAATAACCTATAATTGCTCCAATAGGTCCGCCCAGAACCCAGCCCAGCCCGCCAAAAAGAATTTTTTTACCTACGCTCATTATTTCCTCAGATTAATAGAAGGGCAAAACTACACAGGTTCTATTCTGTGAAAAAAGTTATATTCCGCCGTGAATTTACCTTTAAAAACTCGCATGGCATTGTGGTGGAACCGTACCCGGAAAAAATCTAATCGAACCATTGGATTGGCTTTAAGGAAGGAACGCTATCCCTTATCAAATCTTTTAGTGTTGTTGCCAAAAAATCCGGAACATTCCCGCATGGCGCGCATCTTTATACAAACGCTGCAAAATGCTATTGGTCCGGAAGGCCGTATACAGGTACGTTATATCGCTATGCGCAGAAATTTGGAACATGTTGATTCATCTATTAATGACCGCTTAATCACGTACTCAAAGGAGCATGTGAATCGTTGGGGTTTACTTCATAAGTCATTTTTGGAAATAATATTTACATCACAGCCGGAAGCTGTGATAGATTTAAATTTTGATTTCGATCCGATTTCAGCAACCATTGTTCAGAAATCAAATGCACCTATGCGTATTGGTTTTTATACTGAAGAAAGTGAAAAATATTATAATATATTGATCGAACGTAAAGGGAGCGAATATCTTGAAATAGGATTTCGGAACATCCAGCAATTATTAGGACTCACTTGAACATTTATATTTTTGAAAATAACCGTGCATTAAATCTGGAGCCCATCACGCTGACACGGCCAACATTTGATGTGCGTTGTGGAGCGTTTACGTTTATTGAACGGCTTAATTTTTTTCTGCCCGATGAAAATATCCATCTGTTTGTTCGACCTGAATTAGAAGAGGTTATCAAGGAAACATTCCCGGGGCATCATGTGAATCCCACCAGTGTTGATGATGGTATTTGGCTGTTAGGTAATGGACTCTGGAGTGCCGAAGATATAAACGCCATAAAAAATCAGCAGGAGACATTATTTTACAAAAATAGAACTCTTATTGGAGCCAATCTTACAAAAGAATCCGGGCAAAAATGGATAGAGTCCGGCGGGCCAATTGCTGACGAATTAGTTAGTGATAGTGCAAAAAGTGATTTAAGTACACAGGTAGTAGAGTATTTATGGGAAGCGGTTGCCTTAACAAATCAGCAAATTGAAAAAGATAAACAGTTTTTATCTGAATTTTCTGCACCTGCAACAGAAGCAACATTGATCAATTCTGAGAACATTTTTGCTCATAAATCTGCTACCATCTATCCGGGAGCAATCATTAATGCTTCTCAAGGGCCAGTTATCATAGCAAATGATACTGTCGTTAAACCACTGTCGTATTTGGAAGGGCCCTTGTATTTAGGTGAAAATTGTGTCGTCGAACCCATGACACAGATCAAGGGCGGCTGTTCCATTGGGCCCGTATGCAAATTGGGCGGGGAAATAAACAGCGTTATTATTCAGGGCTGGAGTAATAAGTCACATGATGGCTATTTGGGAGATGCCTATTTAGGTCAGTGGGTGAACCTTGGTGCGGGAACAGTAAACAGTAACTTGAAAAATAATTACAGCGATATTAATGTGATGGTCAATGGTGTTATGTCGGATACAGGTTCAAAACATGTAGGCTGCTTCATGGGTGATCATGTAAAAACAGCTATAGGTACGCGGTTGAATACTGGAACTGTTATTGGAACTGGCAGCAACGTTGTATCCAATGGATTTCCTCCAAAATCTATTCCGCCTTTTTCATGGTGTGTCGATGGTAAAGTACAGTCTGTCCGCTGGGAATCCTTTTTGGAAACAACTAAAATTGTTAAATCGCGCCGCGGATTGGAATTATCAGCAGCTGAAAAATCGCTGTTAGACTCAATTTACCGTCGTAAAAAAACATAATAAAGCTATTGACGATACTGAAGCACTCGATTAACTTAACGCCCGATTTTTGAGTGAAAAAATGATATGTTAGAAGGAATAATTTGCCCGGCGTGTGAAACCACTCTTCAGGATGAAGAGCTCAAGGAAAGTTTGACTTGCCCAAAGTGCAAAACAGAATTAAAAGACAGAAAATATTTAGATTTTCTTGAATATTTGATGACCAACGGTATTGTGGAAAATTTGGATTTCTTTAATGCCGAAGTATATAGTGAAGATATCGAAAACCTCGATCAAACTGAAGAAGAAGATGTAAATCCTGCCGACTTTGAAAAGAAAAAGGATACATTTAGTCTGTATGAAAATGAAATGGTCCGACAAAAAGATGCAGAAGATAATGAACCGCGTCCGGAATACACTGAATTTAAAGGACTGGATGAGGACTGGGAAGAATTTAACCGCAGTGAATTCGATAATTATTAAATCACTTTGAGGAGAAGTTATGGATAAGAAAAAAGTCCAGCAGATTAATATAGAATTAGATGAAAATGTAAGTAGCGGTGAATATGCAAACTTTGTCGTTGTTACGCACTCTCCCGCAGAATTCGTAATGGATTACACGCGTTTGCTACCGGGTGTTCCCAAAGCAAAAATTCATTCTCGAATCATTATGGCCCCACAGCATGTCAAAGCGTTTATGTTGGCATTGAAGGATAATATCAGCAAATTTGAAGAAAAACATGGAGAAATCAAATCCCCGGGACATGAATCGTTCAAGGAATTTGGTGTTAAACCGCCAGAGTCCAACCTTCCTAATTAATATCTATTCATAGAGGACCCAGGTTTGTCCTCGTTTAATTTCCCTCATTTTAACAATCACCCAAAGGGAAATAATCAACCACGCCATTCCATAGCCAAATAGTCCTCCAAAAATAACATCACCTGGATAGTGTACACCTGTATACACTCGGCTGAAGGCAACGATCACTGCCAAAGTATAAAGTACTTTCTTCCATTTAGAATAGAAATAGGTTAAAACGGTCGCTGCGCAGAACATATTTGTGGCATGGTTGGAGACAAAACTGTATTTACCACCTTTTGAGACCAAAAGATTGATTGAGTCTATTAATGCATGGGAAGGGCGGAGACGTCCAACCCAGGGTTTTATCAATTGAGCAGCAATTGCATCTGATGCGCCCACTGCTATAATAAGTAAAACGGCTGTTATTTTACCTCTTTTACCACCCTTAAATATTAATCCCAAAACAAGAAGCAGGATGGGGATTGTCCAATAATCCTGATTGGTGATGATGGGCATGATATAATCAAAAATGGGATTGGACAGTGTTCCATTGAAAAAATGAAACACGGCTGAGTCAATTCTATCCAGCCAGGAAATCATTATTTATGATTTAATTCTTCTAAATGCTCTAAACCATGTTCATCAAAATATAATTCAGCAAATGTTTTGGTTAACTCGGATAATCTGTCAGCATTATGATTATCAACTGATTGCTTGCATTTCATTGCGGCTACCAGCATTTGGTGTAACGTTGTTGTGTGTTGAACGTATGTTGTCCTTGCAGAATCATTTTCTATTTTGAATTTCACCCGTTGAGTCAAAAAATAGTCAGATACAATCCTCTGAATTAGTGTGGCGTGTTCTTCCTTGGTATTGATCCAGCGGACCTGCTGGTTTGCATCCAACGCATTATCTCCTTGATCTGATAATGCCTCGATCTGAAACATAGCTTTAGTGATTGTTTCAATATGCTCTTGTATTTGGTGAATGCGCAGAGCATCATCATATATACCGCAGGGCACTTGGCAATGACTGTATACAAGCGATGAGATAAATATTACGGCTAAGGTTATGTTTTTGATCATGATATTTCCTTTAATAAAAGTACTGAAAGTTAAAACGCCCCGGAATCTATCGAAACAGGGGCGTTTTTTTGGTTTGGGAAATTCTAGAGTTTAGCCTGTAAGCGCAAAATGATCGATCTACCCAATGTAGGACCACCCATGATTTCCACATGGCGATGATCCAGAATATTATTGATTGTCAACATTGCTGCTAAGTGTTTATTGAATGCATAGCTGGCGTGCAGATCACCTATGAAATAGGAACTAATTTTACCGTAATAAATTCCTGATGACCACGGAAAAGCATCCACATAGCGGACATTCAGGGTACTGCTAAAATCAAATTTCCTGGGATTATATTGGATTTTTATTCCTCCTTTATGCCGTGGGGCATTGATAGGATCGGGCGTGTTGGTGATGGGGTTCATAAATTCAGTAATACTTAAATAAGAATAATTTAAACCCAACAACCACTCTCGATTCAAGAACCAGGCCAGGCTCATATCTATGCCACTCATATCCACTTCCCCATAATTGATATAACCCACTACCACAGGTGGATTTTGACCACGGGTTGTGTCCAAGGCGGTTAATCCATCTATATAATCACGCCAATGATCAAAGGACGTCTCCAAATCTTGTTGATCTAAAATTTCATTCGGATCATTATTTTTAATACCATCCCCATTCCAGTCATTGGACAGTGCTTCTTTTTTTAATACGAGTGGGGTCACAAAGGAAATTGAGCTGATGAATGAATCATAATGATTCAGAAAAAAATCAACTGTACCATATATTCTTGGTGTCAAGCGTCCTTTATATCCCAATTCAAGTGTGCGCATGACTTCTGGATACATACCTGCCTGATCATTGACCTTATCTTTAAAATGGCCTTTCACTTTTGGATCAGTTGATGGGAAAAAGAGGACTTGAGTTTCCGGATCAAAGACTGCAAGGCTGGAGGCATCATAGGGATCTTTCCAGTAGACTTGGTTGGTCACACTGTCACGAGGGAATATATAGCCTTGGTGGGCACCCTTTGCGTAAACTTTAAAAGTAACAACACGTGTTACGAAAATGTCCAGGAATAAATGCTGGTTTGAAGGTGTATTAAAAGCCTGGGCATAGGTCAGGCGAATATTCTGGTTTTCCTGGGGTCGCCAGATAAGGCCGATCTTAGGTGAGACCTGCACACCGTCTGATTTATCAAGATTTATTTTCCAGTTAAAGGGACTGTAGTTACGGTCAGAATTATTGTATTCAATTACATCCGTCAAACGGTCATGGGAATCAAAACGTGTAGCTTGGATCAATTCCCATTTATCTGCAAGCTTCCAATTCATTTGGTAATATATACCCAATTCATTGACCACATAACGGTTGTCTTCAGCTTGCTCATCAATACCTTCATCAATGTTCTCATCCACCTTGCCGTCACCGTCATTATCGATACCGTCAGCGTAGATATCACCAACACCGTTTACTCCCGGTTCCCAGGCATCCGGCAGGCCGTTGCCATTTGTATCTTCATAATCATCACTATCACCATCATTATCGATACCGTCTTGAATAGCATTTAATACATTATCTGTGGAATCCGTAGACCACACATTCAATTGTTCACCATCATCGAATAAAAGATTATCATTATAATCGGTATAACTGATAGGGGAAAGACCTTCACCATTACCATTATTATCACGTCTATCCACAAGATCATTATCCGACAGGATTGTGCCGCGCGTATCCGGCATGGTGAGGAAATAATCAATACCCCACACGAACCGGAAATTCCCGTTTAAAAGTTCCATAGAATGTTGGAGCTGTGTACTCCATTTCCCGGAACGGTCATAAATTGTTCCGCCCGTAGACAGGTTTCGTGTTGGTGTATCGGGATCACCTGAAAAACTAGTATTCAAATACGACTGCATGAAAAAATTCTTATAACGCATACGGCCATGCCAATATTTATATACCCAACCATCGGCAAGATAACGGGCAATACCGGTAATATTAATATTACGGGCGTAGGCGTATCCGTGCGAAAAACTCATTGTAAAGTCCTCGCTGGGTTCATAGTCAAGGCGTACGTCGTAGCGGTAATTTTTGACATTAAAATCAGGATAATCATCAACACCATCATCATTAGCATCTGCTACAAAGCGTGGGAAACCTGGGGAAAATTGCAGTTGAAAATCACCATCACCATTGTAAATACCATCGCCATTTGTATCAAAAATTATATTGCCCTCATCATCATACTCATAATCACCAAAACCATAACCAGACCAATTTGTAGAGTCATCATTAGGAGTCCCTGAATTATAACTGCCAAAGCGCCCGATCCAGCGCGATCCAATTTCATCTTTTTCGTCCACCAGGCCATCGCCATCATTATCAAAACCATCGTACCAGGATTCATCATTTTCATCAATACCTTCATCTATGCCAGTGTCGATCAGGCCATTGCCATCGTTATCCAACCCATCGGCATAGGCGCGGCCGATCATATCTTCTGTAACACCCCAAAGAATTATACCGTTATCTAATTCATAACGATAATAGGGGTCATCAGCAGCCGCATCCACCATTTCTTGGGTAATGGTCGGGCTGCCGGCTTCAGTGCCTATAGGAAACATACCATCTATATTGTCACTGTACATCAATCCGACCCAGTCATCATTTTCATCGATAAAACCATTGCCGTTATCATCGATACCGTTATTGGCGATCTCACCGCTGGATATGGATGTGAGCATATCACTATTGAAAGTGGGGTTGCCGAATTCAGCATTGCTGGCATTATCGTCCACACCATTGTGTGTTAATATTGCTCGTCCTAAGAATGATGGGTCGTGGCCTTCGTATTCATCGGTATTATAATGCTCCCAATCGTAGGCGTTGAAGGCAACACCGGAAATTTTAAAGCCAAAATCTTTAAAGGTAGTCGCGTGACGCATAGTAAGTTTTTTTAAATAACCCCTTTCTTGAGCCAGGTTTCCGCCTTGGACATTGATCGTAGTACCTTTTGATTCCCGGGGAGTTGCTGTAATAATATTTAATACGCCGCTGTGAGCATTGGGGCCATAGAGTGCGGAAGAGGGTCCGAGCACCACTTCAAATTGTTTTACATCTTCAAAAGAAACAGGGATAACGTTGTATGCGATCAAACGGAGGGAAGGAACATTGGCCATTCTGCCATCTGTCAATGTTAGCAGCCTTGAACTGAAAGAAGAATTAAATCCCCGGGCACTCAAATTATAACTGTCTACACCAGACTGTGTAAAATCCACTCCTTTTACCTGTTTCAAATAATCACCCAGGTTTGTGTTGCTTTCCCGGCGAATTTCTTGTTGCGTAATCACGCTGATCGCAGCCGGTGCATCTTCCACGCGTTCCCGTCTCCGTGAAGCGGTGACCACGTAGGTCTGCATCTGGATGGCTTCTGGAGCCAATTCAATATTGGCAGTAACAATTTCACCTAAAGTAAGAGTCAGATCCTGGGTCTTTTCTTCATAGCCAATGTATGAAACCATGATGGTCACTGCTCCCACTGGAACATTCAAAATGTTATAATTACCATTAACGTCAGTTGCGGCGCCCATGTTTGTTCCCTCAACGATCACGTTCGCACCAATGAGGGGATCGTTATTTTCAGCGTCTGTAATCTGACCAGTGATTGAGCCGTTTTGGGCAATAAGCTGGGTAAAGAGTGTCATTACGATAAAATGATAGATTATTTTTTTCATATTAATCTTGCCTATAAACAGACAGCTCCACCTGGCGATGGAGCTGTCTGAGTTATTATGTTTTCAAAATGAAAACTGTTTTTATTTCAACAGCATCATTTTTTTGGTTGATACATTTCTGCCTGACTCCACACGGTAAATGTATACACCGCTGGGAAGCAGACTGCCGTTTGCATCATGACCATCAAAGGTTACAGTATGATGTCCTGCTGATAAGTCTCCTGCAAATAATGTGGAAACTTTTTGACCCAGCAAATTCCAAACAGTTACTTCGGTTGCAGATTGTTCAGTTAAATCAAAACTNATCTGCGTAGCCGGGTTNAATGGATTTGGATAATTCTCATAGACAGCAAACTTGGCCGGNAGAAAATCTTCAGATACTGAAGTTTNTTCNTCAANAACAACATCAAACAGGGCTAATACATCCCTGGTTTGAATATCCGGCACACAGGAATTGCCAACTTGAAAAACCAAACGGCCNTTTNCACCNNNNAAGTAGTCNTNANCNGANTCATCTACNNNTATACCCAGTGAAGCNANAACACCAACAGCATAAAATNCAGTAGCTTGGGCTGTATTNNNAANGGNATCAGGATCNCCGGCTGCCACCAAAGCTGTATATGTAGCTACAGCATATGCACCAACGGCNNCTGCAGCTGCAGNNGCAGNTGNNNNATCANCACCAAATGCCNNAGCAAAACCAACAAATGCTGCCTGTNCAANNTNATCTANTGCCATCAATGTTGCAGTAGCTTGATCATAACCAGCTTGCATGTATCCGACGATTAATGCCATTANATTATCNGGAACACCGTCACCATCGGCATCATCACCTGCCGCTGTCAAAACAGCACTNAGTGCAGCCANGTCGGTGTATGTAAAATAATGTCCGGTGAATTGAAAGGGTGAATCATCGGCACCTGGTTGTAACCAAAATGGAATACCGTCCGCGCCTAAGGGATCAAAAATATAACCCCAATCAGAATTGACGGTACCATCTGGTTCACCATCACCGTCCAAATCGATACCTGTACCACCAAGAATAGGATAACCACCAACATTGACTGGTAAACCTTGAGCAGCAAGCGCTGCAACTGTTACTGTATCTGAAGGAGCCACAGTAACACCCAGATGACGACTAAACAATCCATCATCATCAACGCCACTATCTGAATCTTGACCATCTGTAGCATGCCATATAAGTTCCATTTGNTCAAAGCCGGTATTATCATCATTAAAACTTCCGGTTAAGATGCCGTAGTTGGTAACACTGGTAGGGTCATCCCAATCGTCNGGAGCATCAAACCAGTCAAAGACATCGGATTGAGACATTCCAAATCCCCATGTGAATGTTCCATCATCTGCATTATAAGAATTGGAATTAGTAGAATATGCAATATNTGCATTATCTGTCACAGGAGCGATCACTGCAAATGTAGAACAGTCTTCCGTATCTGTGGTTGGATAGGTTGAAGTTGTACCTTCAATACCTGGGATTATCATGCCACCTTCTTCCTGGTTCAATCCCAGGTTAAGATCAATACCAACAGCAGCTAGGCCGGCAGGTATCAGTAAGATGTCAGGAGTTGAAACCACAACAATGGTGTCTCCTGGAGCCCAACCTGCTATTGCAAGAGAAAACTGTGATCCTGCATTGCTAGGCCAANTAGCATCCAATGTATACTGAGCAATAGAATCTCCAGGACTGTCTGGTGCTCTGGCAATGTTTGTGTAAACAACATTTACACCGGTTAATTGGTACGAGCCAGTAAATGATTGTGCCTGTAGANTTACAGACAATATTATTGTTATTACAATGCTTGTTAGCAATTGTTTTTTCATATTTACCCCCTGCTTCNTTGCAGTTAGTTAAGAACGAAATCTTNNCACGAAAGGCGTTGCCTTGTTCGTCCCGTCACATACAGTATACCACGATTTTGTACCCTTTTTCAAACATTTTTTATAATTTGTGATTNNGGTCATTNTTTATAATNACGGCGTTGAATCCAGCGCCAGATAGCCCATAAAAGTATGAGNGATCCAAAAATAAAAAGTACGTTTGCCAATAAGATGGTAAAAGTTCTGTCCATGATTTTTCCGTTGAGAAATTTACGAATGACCTTAACTTCGAACAAGTTGTAGGTCTATTTACTTGTCATTATTTAATTTGCGGNCNGTCAAAATTCTATATCTTCAATAATCCGAGAGGTAACANAACTATTAATGAATATTTGTGTNTTAGTTAAACAAGTNCCGGGNAGTGAAGCGCATTTTAGCGTTTCTGCAGATGGTTTATGGATTCAGGAAACTGAGCTGCCCTTTGAAATGAATGAGAGTGATAATTATGCTCTCGAGGAAGCATTACAGATCCGCGAACAAAAAGGAACGGGTGAAGTGGTTATCGTCAGTTTGGGCCCCGACCGCTGCCAGAAAGTTATTCGTGAAGCACTTGCCAAAGGGGCAGACCGCGCTATTCATATCAAAGAAGATGCTCCTTATAATACGGATCCTTATGCAATCGCTTCAGCGTTGGCCAATACGATAAAGGATGAAGGATTTAATTTGGTCCTTTCCGGTCTGCAATCCGATGATCTAGGTTTTGGCCAAACAGGTGTAATTTTAGGTGAACTTCTTGGAATGACGACAGCAACTCTAGTGGTTGGAACGGAAGCACAAGATGGAAAGATCAGGGTAAAACGAGAGTTGGAAGCTGGCTGGTTTCAGTGGCAAACCATGGATCTGCCGGCCAGCCTAGCAATTCAATCCGGTTTGAATACACCCCGCTATCCAACTTTGAAAGGCATTATGACCGCCAAGAAGAAAGAAATAAAAAAATTATCCTTTGCTGATGTCTGTGCTGTGGATGAACTGCAATCATTCAATGGGTTGTCTGTACAACACGCAGAGAAACAGACTGAAATGATTGAAGGCAACGTGGATCAGATTGTGTCGAGATTGGTGGATGTTTTTAAGAATGAGATACGGATCAATTAGGATGGTATGATGGATATATTAGTTGTATTAGAAGATAAGAGTGGCAACATTCATCGTATGAGCCAGGAGGCGATCGCCGGTGCTCAACAAATTGGCGGAGAATGTGGTTTAAGTATTGGTGTTTTAGCACTGGGAGAAAACGCACCTGCACTTGCAAAACAAGCATCCCAATATGCCGTGGAAGAAATTCTATCTCTGGAAAATGAATATTTAAATAATTACACTGCTGACGGATTTACAGCAGCAGTTGCACAAGTCGTTTCGAGTGAAAACCCAAAATATGTATTCTTTGGTCATACCTACCAAAGTCGAGACTATGTACCAAGAGTGAGCACCAAATTGAAAAGACCATTTCTGAATGATGTTGTTTCTTATACAACAAAAGAAGGTAAACCAGTTTTCAGCAAGCAGGCATTTAATGCCAAACTAATGGCTGAGTTACAGTCAAATGGTGATGGTCCCGTATTGGTCAGTTTTCAATCTGCTACATTTTCATCTGACAACATTCAAAATGGAACAGCCAATGTGCGTTCGGTAACAGTTGAAATGGATACTGGTACTATCAAAACAGTTCCGGAAGAACCTTTCCAGGAAGCCGCAGGTGGAGTAGACCTTTCTAGCGCAGATCTGATTGTAAGCATCGGTCGTGGAATCAGTAAGGAAGAAAATATTCCCATAGCCCAGGAATTAGCCAAGGCAATGGGCGCTGAGCTTGCTTCATCACGACCAGTCGTAGATTCCGGTTGGTTACCGCCTCATCACCAAGTGGGCAGTTCTGGGCAAATAGTCGCTCCAAAACTCTATTTAGCTTTGGGGATTTCCGGGGCTATCCAGCATGTAGTTGGCATGAAAGGATCTAAAAACATTGTCGTCATCAATAAAGATCCGGATGCACCGTTGTTTGAAATAGCCGATTATGGTGTTGTAGGCGATCTGTTGGAGATTGTGCCTAAATTGACTGAAGCAATTCAGGGATGATGGCAGAACGGGAAGTTCTGGATCTGGATGTCCTTTTTGTGGGAGCTGGACCTGCCAGTCTCGCTGGGGCGATTCACCTAAAAAGACTACTGCATGAATCCGGCCAGGAAGCCAGTGTGGCTGTCCTGGAAAAAGCTTCCGAAGTTGGTGCCCATTCTTTGTCCGGTGCCATTGTTGATCCCCGTTCTTTGAGGGAACTATTCCCCAATTATAATGATGCTGATTTTCCTTTCGAAGCAGAGGTTACAGAAGAACATCTTTATTATTTAACAGCAACTAAGAAAATACCTTTTCCGTTTGTACCGCCACCCATGAGCCACCACAATTGTTTTGTAACCTCGCTGGGAAAGCTCACCCGCTGGCTGGGTGGGATCTGCGAAGATGAAGGAGTGGATATTTTCTGCGGTTTTGCCGGGACAGAACTGCTATATGATGGGGATCAGGTAATTGGTGTGCGCACTGGTGATCGCGGTATCGATAAAAATGGGGAGAAAAAAACCCAATTTGAACCGGGGGCAGACATTCACGCTAAGGTCATTATTTTAGGCGAAGGAACCCGGGGCAGCCTGACCAAAAAGCTCATCAACCAGCACGAACTTATGCAAGGACGGAACTCACAGGTCTGGGCCGTTGGCGTAAAAGAACTTTGGCGGATGCCAACTGGAACTGTCCCTCCTGGATATGTGACACATACCATGGGCTTTCCTTTGGGTCATGACATTTTCGGAGGCGCCTTCCTGTATGGCATGCAAAACGATATCTGGGACCTGGGCTTGGTGGTTGGCTTGGATTATAAGAACCCCGCAGTGGATTCCCATCATGAGCTCCAGCGCCTGAAAAATCACCCATGGATTCGCTCATTACTGTCAGCGGGACAAATGATTGCTTATGGTGCTAAATCATTGCCGGAAGGTGGTTGGTATTCTATTCCAAAGTTGTCGGTGGGTGGTGCAATGCTGATCGGGGATTCAGCTGGCTTTATGAACGGTCAGAGGCTGAAAGGTATCCATTTGGCTATGAAATCAGGGATGCTTGCGGCGGAAACAACCGCTGAGGCATTGTCTGCGGGAAATTTTACTGAAACACAACTGGCAGATTACGAGTCACGGGTGGAATCCAGCTGGATCAGGAGTGAGCTGTGGAAGGTACGAAATTTTCACCAGGGATTTGACCGCGGTCTGTTGGGTGGGCTGACAAATGCTGGCATGGGACTTTTAACAGGCGGCCGTGGCTGGGGGTTTAAAAACCGCTTGTCTGCCAAAGCCGGCCATAAGAAGATGGAAAAGGACGTAGAAAAAGACCGTTACAAAGATCTGGAATTTGATGGAACATATTTATTTGATAAGGTAACGGATGTCTATTATTCTGCTACTGCTCATGAAGAAAACCAGGTACCCCATCTACATATCAGAGATCGGGACGTATGTACCACAAAATGTGCTGAAGAGTATGGGAATCCCTGTGTGAAATTCTGTCCGGCAGATGTTTATGAAATGGTACCTGATGGAGATGACCAGAGACTCCAGATTAATTTTTCAAACTGTGTACACTGTAAAACTTGTGATATCATGGATCCCTACCAGATTATCGACTGGGTCCCGCCTGAAGGTGGTGACGGTCCCGTTTGGGTTAATTTATAGGGAAGTCACCAAAGCTGATTCATTAGCCAAAAACACTGGCGGATTTAATCAAAGAATAAGAGCACGTGCAAAAGAACCTTTTAAAAGTTGAAACCTCTAGAAGGTTAGGTGATTATTCAGTTCAAATGAACTAATTTAATACCGGCTTCACTGGCGTGCTTCAGGATGCGCTCATCGCGGTAGAATTCTTCATAGTAAATAGTATTGATTCCAGCATTGGCGATGATCTTAAAGCAATTGTAACAGGGAGAAACTGTTACAAAGATTTCTGCTTCATCCACGCGGGCACCGTTTTTGGCCGCCTGGGCAATAGCGTTGGCTTCGGCATGGGTGGTACGAACACAGTGGCCATCCACCATTTCGTGCCCTGCTTCATCACAGTGTGGTAACCCTTTGATGCTGCCGTTGTATCCGGTTGATAAAATATTTTTATCACGCACAATGACTGCTCCCACACTTTTACGATCACAAGTTGAGCGAGTTGCCACTTCTTTAGCAATGTTCATAAAATAGGCTTCCCAGCTTACTCGTTCAGACATTTTTAATCTAAATCCCGAACAAAAATTTTCACAGCAGACCGCAACTCACCAAAATAAATCCGCTCTACAAATTGAGACAATTGTGCAGTAAGTATAAGATACGCCCATGTGGGTATTGGAACGTCTGCACACCCTCTGACTAATACACGATCACCTTTATATTGTGACCAATCTATCTCAGCAACTTGTTTGCGAAACGATTCTTCCTTTAAAATCCCGCCATCGAGGAAATCATCCATGCTGATCGTGGTCACTTTAATAACCCTCTGTGATCACTATGGCTATTTGTTTTTAACCTTATCCACCGACATATACACCGGCTTTTTTTCACCCATGAAATAATTATAGTTCAGGATGGCATAACCTTCATTATTCCGCGTAGGACAGGTTGAGCAGCTGGAAGACCCATCTGCACGATGGCGTAGCAATTCTAAAAGTTTATCATCTGATTCCTGTGCACCCGCTACCAAGTCTTTGTCTGTTTCCACGTACCAGCGCATGGTAATCATGTATTTAAAACGTTTATCTTCAGTATTATTCTCAGCCATAGAGCCCTCTGGTTTCTGATAAATGGTTTGCTTCCGCCTAGGCGCGGACGCCCATAAACTTAACTGTTTTCACTATACTTTCACAAAGACGATCTACATCCGCTTTTGTATTGTACAGATATAAACTTGCACGGCCTGTAGCTGCTACCCCAAGCTCCTTCATGATCGGTTGAGCGCAGTGGTGACCGGCACGGATGGCGATACCATCATTGTCCAGAAATTGTGCAAGATCATGGGGATGAATATCTTCTACGTTAAAGCTGATGACGGCACCGCGGTCAGGNGCAGAACCATANACTTTAACTTCCGATATGGTACCNATTTTTTCCAATGCATANTTCTTCAATTCCTGNTCATGGTTATGAATTTGATCCATACCNATTGAATTGATATAATCAATAGCCGCTCCCAGGCCGATGGCTTGGGCGATATTGGGTGTTCCCGCTTCGAACTTCCACGGGACATCATTCCATGTGGAATTGTTTAATGATACGGTACGAATCATTTCACCGCCGCCCATAAAAGGAGACATCTCTTCCAAAATTTCCTGTTTTCCATACAGAACTCCCACACCGGTTGGGCCCAGCATTTTATGTCCAGAAAAAGCCAGGAAGTCACAATCTAAANCTTTTACATCTACAGTTTGATGGGGCACACTCTGGGCTGCNTCCACTAACGCAANAGCGCCCACGTTNTGAGCCATTTTTATCATGTCCTTAATTGGATTAACTGTCCCAAACACATTGGACTGCTGGATAACTGCCACCAGTTTTGTTTTNCGAGTAAACCATTTGTCAGGATTAGAAAGATCAAGTGTACCATCTTCATTAAAGGGAATGTGTTTTAATACAGCGCCGGTTTCTTTCGCGCAAAGCTGCCAAGGGACAAGGTTGCTGTGGTGTTCCATNGCGGTGAGAAGGATTTCATCACCTGCTTTCAGATTTNTTCGCCCCCAGGCATAGGCGACCAAATTNATGGNTTCTGTAGTTCCACGAGTAAAAATAATGGAGTTGNAATNGGTATTTAAAAGATCAGCTGCTTTTGTTCGAGCGNTTTCGTATTCAANTGTCGCTTGTTCTCCTATACTATATATGGAGCGGTGCACATTAGCNCTGTATTTGGTATAGTAGCCATCAACTGCATCAATTACAGTTTGTGGCTTTAATGTAGTTGCAGAGCTGTCTAAATAAACAAAATTATCAGCCTGTTCAGTGAAGATAGGAAAACCTTCACGAATATTTTTTACATCAAGCATGGAATATTAAAGCAGGCCTAATTGCAGTCGGGCAGCTTCGGTCATCATACCCTGACCCCAGGGNGGATCCCAAACCAGATTGACCTTTACTTCAGAAACACCGGGGATGCCCATGATCTTTTGTTCCACTTCCTGTTGCAGGATCGGGCCCATGCCGCAACCCGGAGCTGTAAGAGTCATGGAAACATCAACCACTATCCCCCCTGATTNTGTTTCAGNAAAATCACAGGAATATATCAAACCAAGATCCACGATATTAACAGGGATTTCCGGGTCATAACAGGTTTTCATCGCATCCCAGACAGCCCGTTCATCAACGTCTTGACCGTTTTGTAATTTATCTTTTTCTTCATCGATCGGTTTTTTGCCAATGGCATCGGCATCAGCACCTTCGATACGATAAAGGTTACCATTCACGGCNACAGTANAACTGCCTCCAAGAGATTGCGTGATAATGCCNCGTTCACCGGCAATGATCTTTCCTGNCGTTCCGGATGGGATCATAGTGGCTTTGCAATCTCGGGTAAATGTGATGACTTCTTCTGTGATTGTACTATTTATCATATTGTTTCTGTAGTGGTTAATTCTGAATTACCATGGAGGACATTNTTCATTGTGTGCCAGCTCAATACAGCACATTTCACCCGGGAAGGAAATTNGTGAACACCAGCAAGAACAACAAGTTTACCGATGTCTCCATTCGTTTCTCCAGTGGTAATCATGGTATGGAACTGCTCAAATAATGTTTCAGCTTCTGGAACCGTTTTTCCTTTAATAAGTGTCGTCATTATGGATGCGGATGCTTTGGAAATGGCGCATCCCGACCCTTTAAAACTCACATCGGAAATTTGATCATTTTCCAAATGCAAAAATAAAGTTATCTCATCACCGCAGAGTGGATTGTGGCCTTCCGCTATGGCAGTGGCATTGTCCATTTCCCTAAAATTCTGGGGATTCCGATTATGATCCAGGATCAATTGTTGGTATAGATCTCTCAAATCATCCATTTTCTAAACTTTCCAGCCAAGAAGTAAGTTTTTTATTTAAATATGCTGCTGTGCCTTCGTCTTTAATATTTGNTAAAATTTCAGCAGCAAAACCTTCCACCATGAGTCGTTGGGCAAAAGCTGTTTCAATTCCTCTTGAACGTAAATAATAAAGAGCATCTTCACTTAATTGTCCTGTACTTGAACCATGGGTACAGCGTACATCATCGGTATAAATCTCCAATTGAGGATTAGAATGCATGCTTGCATTTTTACTCAATAATAAATTTTTATTGGACTGTTTTGAGTCTGTTTTGTGNCTGTTTTCACGGACCANAATCCTTCCGTTAAAGACTCCACNGGCTTTATCATCTAGGATATATTTAAAGAATTGACTGCTGTTGCAATGAGGTTGCTTATGGTCAACGATCACTCGTGTATCCATATGCTGGTTATCTTTCATTAACGAAAGCCCATTTAGTTTTGCAGTGGCATTCCTGCCATAAAAATTGATTCTGATATCGCCGCGATATAATTCAGTCCCCTGGTTAAATATAGTTGAATTCAATATTGCATCTTTTTGTAAGTGATATTCCATGTTNCCAACATGATAACCAGTATCTTCCTGAATACGATTGTGGTTAAGAATACTGTTTTCACTCAATTCTGATATAGTGACACAATTATTCCAATAAAGAGATGAGGTATCACCTTTATAATGTTCAATGAATTCAGCCGAACTGTTTTTACCCATTCTGATGAGCAAACGTGGATGATTCATAATATTATCTTTAAGTCCAGTCGTAATGAACTGATAATGAATGGGCCTACTTAACTGAACTTGGTCAGCTATATCAATGGCAAGTCCACTATTCATCAATGAAGTATTCAATGCTACAAATGGATTTTCTTCGGTATTTAAATAATCAGTCAATTCATCATCCATAAAAACATCAAGGAGTGTGCGAATGGTAACACCGTCAGGAACGTTGGATCTATCTTGTTGAAAGTGCCCATTCAAGATGATAATCAAATAACAATCTTTTAATGGCTCGACTGGATAGTCCAAAGCTGGCTGNAAGTCTTCAGCTGTGGTCATTCTAAAATGAGATTTNTGGAAAAGAGANAANTCCGTGAATTGCCAGTCTTCCCATTTCTTGGTGGGAAAACCCAATTCAGTAAATCGACTGAAAGCTTTGCTTCGTAAGGCCGAAAGCTCTTTAGGCTCAGCAGACCCATTGATCTGTAATGACTCTAATTCTGAACGATAATGCTGCATTAGTTTTCCAGCCACGAATATCCTTTTGCTTCCAATTCATGAACCAATTCAATATCGCCAGTTTTGACGATCTTGCCATTAATCATGACATGGACCATATCCGGTTTCATGTAGTCCAACAATCGTTGATAGTGGGTGATGGCAAAAATGGCGCGATCACCATTTCGATATTCATTTATACCATTGGCAATAACTTTCATTGCATCGATGTCCAGTCCTGAATCGGTTTCATCCAAAATGGCAAATGTTGGCTCAAGAGTTAACAACTGTAGAATTTCATTCAATTTTTTCTCACCGCCGGAAAAGCCATCATTCACTGCTCGACTTAAATAACTTTCATCCATCCCTACCTGCTTGATCTTCGCTTTGATAAGGGTAAGAAAATCCATGGCATCCAATTCAGCTTCACCCTTGTCTTTACGACGAGCATTCAGCGCAGCTTTTAAGAAATATATATTTTTGACTCCTGGAATTACCACAGGATATTGAAAGGACATGAAGATCCCATCCAAAGCACGTTCTTCCGGAGTTTTATCCAAAATGCTTTCGCCGTTAAAAAGAATATCGCCTTCAATTTCATAACCGTCTTTACCGGTAATGACATGGGCCAGGGTGCTTTTGCCCGAGCCGTTGCGTCCCATGAGGGCATGGAGTTCACCTGCGTTTATTGTAAGATCAACACCTTTAATAATTTCTTTTTTTTTAATGCGGACGTATAAATTTTTTATTTCTAACATGATTTCCTGATTCAATAAATAGTTGCTTAACCAACGCTGCCTTCCAGACTCACCTCCATGAGTTTCTGGGCTTCCACGGCAAATTCCATTGGTAGTTCTTTAAAGACTTCTTTGCAGAAGCCGTTTACGATGAGGGATATGGCATTTTCTGTAGGAATGCCCCGCTGATTGCAGTAATAAATCTGGTCTTCACCAATGGAAGATGTGGATGCTTCGTGTTCCATTTGAGCGCTGGAGTTGCGGACATCAATATATGGAAAAGTATAAGCTTTACATTGATCACCAATGAGCATGGAGTCACATTGTGAATAATTCCGTGAATTATCGGCATTTTTCATGATCTTTACCGCACCTCGATATGTTTGCCGGCCTTTACCGGCTGAAATTCCTTTAGATATAATGGTACTTTTGGTGTTCTTGCCGATGTGCACCATTTTAGTCCCAGTGTCGGCTTGTTGAAAATTGTTAGTTAGGGCTACAGAATAAAATTCTCCCACTGAATTATCGCCTTTTAAAATACAGGATGGATATTTCCAAGTGATGGCCGAACCGGTTTCAACTTGCGTCCATGAGATCTTGGAATTTTCCTCCAAACACGTTCCGCGCTTGGTTACAAAATTGTAGATACCGCCTTTGCCAGTTTTTGGATCACCGGGATACCAGTTTTGAACTGTGGAATATTTGATGGTGGCATCTTTATGAGCGATCAGTTCTACAACTGCAGCATGGAGCTGATTCTCATCCCGCTTAGGGGCCGTGCAGCCTTCAAGATAACTGACATAACTGTCTTCGTCAGCGATAATGAGTGTCCGTTCAAATTGGCCAGTGTTGGCGGCGTTGATGCGGAAATATGTTGAGAGTTCCATGGGGCAGCGCACCCCCTTTGGAATATAGACGAAACTGCCATCGGTGAATACTGCTGAATTGAGAGCTGCAAAATAATTATCGGTGTGGGGAACTACTGATCCCAGATATTTTTTAATCAGTTCTGGATGATTCTGGACAGCTTCAGAAAAGGGGCAAAATATGACACCATGTTTTTCCAATTCTTCTTTAAATGTCGTTGCTACAGATACAGAATCAAACACAGCATCCACTGCCACGCCAGCCAGCATTTTTTGCTCTTCCAGGGGGATCCCCAGTTTATTGTAAGTCTTCAAAATTTCTGGGTCAACCTCATCCAGGCTTTTTAATTCTTTTTTCTTTGGAGCAGAATAATAGCTGATGGCTTGGTAATCAATTTTGGGATAATCCACTTTGGCCCAGGTGGGTTCTTCCATTTTCAACCATTGATTGTACGATTTGAGTCGCCATTCCAACATGAAATCCGGTTCATTTTTGATGGCAGAAATGGATCGAATAACATCTTCGTTTAATCCGGGAGGGAGGGTGTCCTGCTCAATGTCAGTGACAAACCCGTACTTATAATCTTGCTCTATGGCTTTTGCGATTACTTCGGACATAATATTTTTAGACTTTAATTAAACAGAAAAACTTGTTCCGCAACCGCAGGTTCTATTGGCGTTGGGATTATGGATCTTAAATCCACCGTTCAGCAAATCATTGGAAAAATCGATCTCCATTCCACGTAAATAAAGCCAGCTCTTTAGATCACAAAAAATTTTTAGACCATTACTTTCAATCACTTTATCCATTTCACCCTGTTTATTATCAAATGACATTTTGTAATTCATCCCTGAACAACCACCACCATCAACACCCGTACGCAGTGCCCATCCTTCTTTGCCTTCCATTTTCATGGCATTCTTGATACGCTCAATAGCTTTAGGTGACACTGTTATAGTAGCATTTGTAAAATCTTCTATTAATTTTTCTTGTGTTTTATCAGCCATATTTACTCCCACTCCGTTGACACATTTTCTGATTGAGTTTTGCTAGGGGAGAAGCCCAGTTTTTCCTTGGCTTCATCCTTCATCATTTCTGGATTCCACGGCGGTTGAAAGGTCACTTCAACTGTTGTTTCTTCAACGCCGTCTAAACTGGAAACTTTTGTTTTGATATCTTCTGCCATGTGCTGACCCATGCCGCAACCAGGAGTTGTTAATGACATGGTAATATCAACTTTTGTGTTTTCAATTTTGATATCATAAATAAGTCCCAGGCTCCAGAGATCAACAGGGAGCTCCGGGTCATAACATTGTTTTAAAACCTCAATAATTTGTTCTTTATCAATTGCCATCATTGCCTCACTGGGTAATCTCACCAACGGACATATTCTCAAACATGGAGCGCATGCTTTCGTTGATGCGTTGAATCGGTGTGCGAATATTGCACATAGGGAGAAGCGTGCAATCTGAATCAAAATAACAGTCCATTATTCCCAAGGGACCTTCCATTTTTTCAAAGAAGTCCTTCATATTGATATCTTCCAGACATTTCTTTATGCGATAACCTCCATGAGGCCCTTGAACAGCTTCTACAATTTTTTCCCGAGCCAAGTGCTGTAAGGTTTTCGCCAAGAGCTCAACAGGCATGGCATATTGTTCTGCAATTTCCTTGGCATTCGTCAATTCGTCTTTTTCCTTTTCTTGCATATGACGCAGAGCGATCAAGGCGTATTCAACTTTTCTTGTAATTTTAAGCATATTTAACCCGACTATTATTATCGGGTAAATTTACCGGGGTATTAAAATGCAAGACAAGGACTATTTACGATTAAATTGATCGGGGTTAATTAACTGAAATTAGATATACTGTTTTATTAGTGATCATACCGATCTGAATTGGCTTAAAAAAATAATCTGGATCCATATTATTTATATAATCAGGAACAGATTTTTCGGGCATTGCAATTAACAATCCTCCAGATGTTTGTGCATCTGCTACCAGTAATTGTTCTACGTCTGAAAGGCTTTCATCAAAGTTCACATCTTCCTTTATGAAATCCAGGTTGAGTTTTGTGCCGCCGGGAACAACTCCAGCTTCAGCCAGATCTCGAACACCATTCAGAAATTCCAAGTTCGTGAAATTAATCTCTGCAGACACATCGCTAGCCAGGCACATTTCTCGCAAGTGTCCTAACAACCCAAAGCCAGTCACATCGGTGGCAGCATGAATATCCAAACCATTCATAGCATCAGCGGCAGCTTTATTTAATGCAGACATGGATTCCACAACTGCATTGATTTGTTCTTCTGAAGCTTTTTCTTTTTTGATTGCTGTGGATATGATTCCTGTGCCAAGTGGTTTGGTTAAAATAAGGACATCACCCGCTTGGGCGCCATTGTTGCGCACCAATTTGTTTTTTTCAACTTCACCGGTAACAACCAAACCATATTTGGGTTCATGATCATCAACAGAATGACCACCTACAATAGAAATTCCCGCTTCTGCAGCTTTATCAGCACCCCCTTGTAATATGTCAGATAAGATCGATTTTGGTAATTCATTGATAGGAAAACCAACAATATTCAAGGCAAACAACGGAGTTCCACCCATTGCATAGATATCCGAAAGTGAATTGGCCGCGGCGATCTGGCCGTATTGATAGGGATCATCCACAATTGGAGTGAAAAAATCCACTGTCTGGACGATAAATCTGTCACCATCCAAACGTACCACGGCGGCATCGTCAGCGCCGTCAAAGCCAACTATGACCCGATCATCTTGCTGTAGGTTGAGTTGACCCAGAACCTGGGCCAGGTCTTTTGGACCTATTTTACATGCTCAACCACTGCCGTGGGAAAGTGTAGTTAGTCTAATCTGTTCTTTAGTCATCATTATAGTTTATCTGTCAACTTGCGTACATCTTCAATGGTATTGACATCAATATCAGTTAAATATTCTAAATGGATCGTTTTAAAAATAGAATGAACATGGATTTGCGATTGATACTGATGAAGCACCATCGGTATATGGGTTGTTTTCATTGCTAATACTTGAAATGGAAAATCCAGATCAGTGGCTAATAAAGTTGATAGAGTTGCTTGCGTTTCAATGAGATTATTGCGGACTTCCTGAATATCCTTCAACAAAAGTTTATCCCTGAAAACCCAGGGAGCGGTTTCATCTGCAGCATCTTTTAAATAATCATAACCTTGCTGAAAATGATCTAAAAAAAACTGGCCGTAAACACCCTTGCTCAATGTATCAGATAGATATTGGTTCAGTGCTTCCTGTCGTTCATGCAAATATGTTTTCCAGGATGGAAAATGGTTACGGAAGAGAAAAAACCCAAAAGATGTTTTGAATGAATTACTACGATTAAAAAACGCTTTTACTTCATAAGTCAGTTTTTTTAATTCATTGCGTGTGTTCTGCGGAAAGAGATGAACTGTAATTGGAGCAGGAGGTATATTGTTTTTTAGAAAATCTATGGGAATGTTCAACTCATGCAGATTCAATGAAAATATTTTTTCGACACCTTGAATATTGATTTGAATAAAGGCACCTAGGTCACTCATCTTGATAAGGTTGCCTAGTGCTTTATCAAATTCTGGAATGGTTGCAATCGAAGGTGCAGAAAGGTCTCCAGATATTTCCGGGAATATTGAAAGCTGGCTCGGATTATGTTTGGGACTCATAAGAACGTCATCAAGTTTACGCTTGTAGAGGGTAAGGTGCAATTTTTCATCATAATTACATACTTGTTCTATTACAATTGATTTGCGTATAAACAGCATAGTAAATTTGGCACTGGACAGGCACAGAAACCGATTGAAAATAACATTCTTGAACGCCCAAAGAGTCCCAATTCTCACTGGATTTATCATATTTAAACCCTAGATTGCACCCGCATATACTTTATGGAAAAAACACTTAAAAATGTAGATGATGTTGTCATTCGTTTTGCCGGAGACTCTGGCGATGGGATGCAGCTCACCGGTGGACGTTTTACTGACACCGCTGCCATTGTTGGCAATGATATAAGCACACTTCCGGATTACCCTGCAGAAATCCGTGCTCCCGCCGGTTCATTGGCCGGGGTTAGTGCGTTTCAAATTCACTTCAGTTCCAGGGATATTCATACACCCGGCGATAAAGTTGATGTGTTGGTTGCAATGAATCCCGCTGCTCTAAAAGTTCATCGTGAAGAACTGGAGCCAGGCGGAATGCTCATTTGCAACACTGCTGCTTTCACCAAAAAGAATCTGACCTATGCCGGTTTTGATACCAATCCACTGGAAGATGAATCATTGGAAGATTATTTCCGAGTCTATACCATTGATATGAGCAAGATCGTTGCGGAAGCCTGTGCTGATATGGGCTTAACTCCGAAGACTGTAAATCGAACCAAAAACCTATTTGCATTGGGTCTGTTGTATTGGATTTATGACCGTCCTAAGGAGCCCACAAAAAACTGGTTGGAGAAGAAATTTGCCAAACGGCCTGAACTGATCGAAGCCAATGTGAGAGCCATGGAAGCCGGTTACAATTTTGGCGAAACAACAGAAATTTTTACAACCCGTTATAAAGTTGATAAAGCGAACCTACCTGCCGGAACTTATCGCAATATTGTAGGGAATTATGCGGTATCTTTAGGTCTGGTGGCCGCAGCTGAAAAATCAAAATTGCCCTTATTCTACGGTGGTTATCCCATTACACCTGCCAGTGATATTCTCCATCATCTTTCAGCATTAAAACACCATAACGTGAAAACATTTCAGGCAGAAGATGAAATTGCAGGAATGACATCCATTATCGGTGCTGCCTTTACCGGCAACCTTGCAGTAACTGCTTCCTCCGGTCCCGGGATTGCATTAAAAGGAGAAGCCCTTGGATTAGCTATCATAGCGGAACTTCCCATGGTGATTGTGAACGTACAGCGTGGTGGCCCCAGTACAGGATTGCCAACCAAAACAGAACAATCCGATTTATTTCAAGCGTTGTATGGACGAAATGGTGAAGCACCTTTGCCTGTAATCGCTTCGGCTACACCTGGCGATTGCTTCTATACGGCTTATGAAGCCTGCCGCATTGCCTTGAAATATATGACACCCGTCATCCTACTTACAGATGGCTATTTGGCCAATGGTTCAGAACCCTGGACAATTCCCAATGTGGATGATCTGGAACCAATCGATGTCAAGTTTGCTGACACCTCAAATATTGTCGATGGCCAGTTCATGCCTTATCTGCGCAATAAGGAAACACTAGCACGTCCCTGGGCAATTCCTGGGACTTCCGGACTGGAACACCGCATCGGCGGCTTGGAAAAAGAAGACGTGACCGGTAATGTGAATTATGATCCGGAAAATCACCACCATATGACGCTCACGCGCCAGCAAAAAATCAATAATGTCGTAAACGACATTCCACCAACAAAAATTTTTGGTGAGCCTAGCGGTGAATTATTAATATTGAGTTGGGGCGGAACCATGGGCGCCTGCCGTTCGGCTGCGGAAGAGATGCAAGCTGCTAAAAAAGCTGTCAGCCATGTTCATCTACGCTGGTTGAATCCGCTGCCAAAAGACCTTGGTGAAATCCTGATTCGATTTAAGAGTGTCTTGGTTCCGGAGATTAATTTGGGTCAGTTAGTCAAAATGATACGTGCAGATTTTCTCATTGATGCAAAAGGATTGAACCTTGTTCGCGGTAAACCGATTGGCGAAGGCCGAATTATTGAAAAGATTAATGAAATGTTGGGAAACTGACCATGGCTAAATCAAAAGCAGTTGAAAAGAAAAAATATACACGCATGGATTTTACCTCTGATCAGTCAGTGCGCTGGTGTCCGGGATGTGGTGATTATGCTATCCTTGCCCAAACACAAAAATTATTTCCTGATTTGGGCATGGATAAAGAGAATGTTGTATTCATATCTGGCATTGGTTGTTCCAGCCGTTTTCCATACTATATGAATACCTTTGGTTTTCATACGATTCATGGTCGCGCTCCAGCTGTCGCTACAGGAGTAAAAGTTGCCAACCCCAACTTATCTGTTTGGGTTGTCACAGGTGACGGTGATGGACTTTCCATCGGCGGTAATCATACGATCCATTTACTGCGGCGCAATTTGGATATTAATGTACTGCTGTTTAACAATCGTATTTATGGTTTGACCAAAGGTCAGTATTCACCCACATCTGAACTGGGTAAGGTCACTAAATCTACACCCATGGGCTCACTGGACAGACCATTCAATCCCCTTACATTAGCTCTGGGAGCTCAAGCTTCTTTTGTTGCCCGTTCGATTGATCGTGAGACTAAACATATGCAAGCTATGATTGAACGTTCATATAAACATAAGGGCACATCAT
Organism: Fidelibacterota bacterium; assembly: GCA_002713385.1. Classification (GTDB taxonomy): domain Bacteria; phylum Fidelibacterota; class Marinisomatia; order Marinisomatales; family TCS55; genus UBA2126. The sequence continues at coordinate 7,106 of PAWC01000030.1, read as the reverse complement.
TCCTGGAGATTTATCAAAACTGCAATATTTTCAACAATGGCGCTTTTGCCCCAATGACGGATAAGGAAAGCAAAGCGGATAATGTCCTTTGGCTGGATAATGGTCAACCCATGTTATTTGGCATAAAAAAGAACAAGGGCATTCATATGGATGGGAATGTTCCCCAGGTTGTTGAATTGAACGGAAAAATTTCAACTGCTGATATTATGGTTCATGATGAAACGGATTACGTCATTGCATCCATGCTGGCGAACTTTACATATCAACCGGATTTTCCGGATCCCATTGGTGTTCTTTACAGCATTGATGCACCGTCCTATGATGATTTGGTAACGAAACAATTAGCCGAAGCTGTTGAAATTCGCGGCACTGGAAGCATTCAGGACCTACTGAATTCCGGTGATACGTGGGTGGTAAAATAACTCCTTGTTAACCCGAGCCGAAAATGACAGTATCGGATCGGTAGACGTAAGTGCCGATTGTTACTGGGGTGCACAAACCCAGCGCTCATTGCAAAACTTCAAGATCGGTAATGAGCATTTCCCCCATGAATTCATTCGAGCGTACGGATTACTAAAGAAAGCTGCTGCCACAGTAAATGAATCCTTCGGCAGCCTCGATTCCAAAATCGCTGACACTATCCGCAATGCTGCCGATGAAGTAATCGAGGGGAAGTTGGATGACCATTTTCCTTTGGTGATATGGCAGACAGGCTCCGGCACTCAGACAAACATGAATGTAAATGAAGTGATTGCCAACCGCTCCATTGAAATGCTGGGCGGCGAATTGGGCAGCAAGGATCCAGTCCACCCCAATGACCACGTCAATATGTCCCAGTCAACCAATGATACCTTTCCCACTGCCATCAATATTGCCGCTGTGGAATCTGCTACCCACCAATTGCTTCCGGCACTGGAAAAACTCAATAAGACATTGGTTAAAAAAACAGACGAATTCAAAGATATCGTAAAACTGGGGCGTACACACCTCCAAGATGCTACTCCATTGAGCCTGGGCCAGGAATTTTCCGGTTATGCCTCACAGGTTGAGCATGGGATAACACGAATAAAAAATGCACTTGATCATTGTTATGAACTGGCTATGGGCGGCACGGCTGTTGGAACAGGTATTAATTCGGTTGCAGGATTTGGTGAAGCAGCAGCAAAGGAAATTGCAAACTTGACGGAACTACCTTTTGTCACTGCAAAAAATAAATTTGAAGCACTGGGCGGACAGGATTGTATTGTAGAGTTATCATCCGCATTAAAAACAGTAGCGGCATCACTGAATAAGATCGCCAATGATATCCGCTGGCTGGGCAGTGGTCCTCGTTCTGGTATTGGTGAAATCAACCTACCTGCCAACGAACCGGGCAGTTCCATCATGCCGGGTAAAGTCAACCCCACTCAGGCGGAAGCAGTGACCATGGTCTGCACGCAAGTGATTGGTAATGATATGACTATTACCATGGCGGGCGCTTCCGGGAATTTTGAATTGAATGTGTACCGCCCGGTGATCGCCTTTAATATTATTCAATCCATTCGACTATTGGCAGAAGTGTCTGTTTCCTTTGCGGATAATTGCGTTGATGGNATTGAAGCCAATGAAGAACGTATTCACAGTAATTTACATAATTCGCTCATGCTNGTGACGGCGCTGAATCCCCATATAGGCTACGATAAAGCAGCNGAAGTTGCCAAGAAAGCCCATAAGGAAAACACTACCCTCCGGGAAGCCATTGTCGAGCTGGGATATATGAGCGGCGAGGACTTTGATAAGCTGGTCCAGCCTCAGGACATGATACAACCCAGTAAGAAAAGCTGATCCGACTGGAACAGTTTTTACTAAACACCGTTCAATTCACCAATTTCAAAATCTTAAACCAGCAGTAAATTCACACTCATGAAATCTTGGGAACGCAACATAAAATATTCTATCTTCACAGTCTTCACAGGAATGGTTGTTATTTTTGCCTATATCTTTTACCTCTCCATTGACCTGCCCTCCATTGAACAATTAGAGAATTATGACCCCGATTTAGTGACACGTATTTATTCCGCAGNGGGCACGCTGCTGAATGAACTCTATTTTGAAAAACGGGTCTTTGTGGAACTGGACCAGATCTCACAGGACATGCGCGATGCAGTAGTGGCTAAAGAAGACCAGCGCTTTTATGACCACTGGGGTATTTCTCTACGGGATGTATCCAGGGCTGTGATCATTAATACAGTCAACATGAGCTATCGTTCAGGTTTTAGTTCACTTACTCAGCAATTGGCACGGAATCTTTATAATACCATTGGTTTCAAGAAAACAATCACGCGGAAGATCAAGGAAGTCATAACCGCCATCCAAATCGAACGGACGTATACCAAGGATGAGATCCTGGAAATGTATTTAAACAGTGTCCACTTTGGCCATGGGACCTATGGCGTCCAGGCAGCAGCAAAGCGATTCTTTGGAAAACAAGCCAATGAACTATCATTGGATGAGTGCGCACTGTTGGTAGGGCTGCTCCCGGCACCGGCCCGTTATTCACCGGTTCGGTTCCCGGAACTGGCGCTGACCAAACGCAATGTTGTCTTGCGGGTAATGCGTGATCAGGAATTCATTTCTCAAGGAGAATATGCTGAAGCCCGTGCTCGGTTGCTGGATAATGTACAGCAAGAGCAGCCCAGTGGTGCAGCGCCCTATTTTACGGAATATGTCCGCCGTTTCTTGGAACGGGAAGATGATAACTTGGATATAAATATCTATCGGGATGGGCTAAAAATTTATACGACACTTGACTCACGCTTGCAAAAGATCGCTGAAGATGCTGTGAGTAAATCGGTATTAGCTAACCAGCAAAAATTGAACCAGCGCCTGTTCAATGATGAAGAAGAATTTTCCAATCTCGCATATCTCGGCATTTATCCGGAAGATACGGTAAAACTCATGATGGCCGGAGAACTTCCGCTATATGAAGACCTACGTGACAAACTTTTGGTTCANAGTTCATTTATTGCCCTGGATATTCGAAACGGAGCTATACTGGCTATGGTTGGGGGCCGGCCGGATTATCCGGACCAGTTCAACCGCGCCACGCAGTCATTGCGTCAGCCCGGGTCCGTATTTAAGCCGTTTGTTTATACAACAGCCATTGATAACGGTGTCCCTGTCACAAAGCAATTACTGAATCAGCCGGTAGTTTTGAACGTCCGCAATGCCGATGGTGAATGGGTGAAGTGGATGCCCCAAAATTATGATGGCACTACAGGTGGCCTCACTACCATACGTGAGGGACTGCGCCGGTCCTTGAACTTGATTTCCGTGCGCATGGTACAGGAAGTTGTTCCCGCACAGGCAGTTAAACAGACTGCCCAGCGCATGGGTATGTCTACTGATATACGCGCTGTAGATGCCATTGCCCTGGGAACATCAGAAGTGCATCTTTTGGAAATAGTCGCTGCTTACGGGACCTTTGCCAATAAAGGTGTTTATTGTAAACCCTTCGGCATCACTCGCATAGAAGACCGTTATGGAAATGTGCTGAAGGAATATTTTCCCCAGAGAGAAGAAGTATTGAGTNTGGAAACGTCCTACATGATGACCAACCTGCTGCAAACTGTTTTAGACCGGGGGACAGGTGGCAGTGTCCGCTGGAAATATAATTTTTACCATCCCGCAGCCGGTAAAACGGGGACAACTCAAGGCTGGACGGATGCCTGGTTTGTAGGCTATTCTCCTTATATTGCAGCAGGAGCGTGGTTTGGTGTAGATGATCCACAAGTGAGTTTAGGGAAGGGTTCAGATGGCAGCAAAGCTGCATTACCAGCATGGGCCAGATTCATGAAAGCCAGTCATGATACTTTAACGTATGGTCATTTAGAATTTGAACAACCGGAAAAAGTACTGGATATCAAAATCTGTCAGATCACGAAAAAAGTACCAAGAAATCCTTGTCCTTTAGAAACAGAAAAATTTATTGCCGGCACAGAACCAAAAACACGTTGTTCTGTACATAAGAATTAATTATAAAATAGACTAATCTCTACTGGTTCAGGGCCAATACTGACCGCATTAGATATTTTTTCAACTCCAGATTTAAGCTTTTCCTCATCATTACAAAAACAGGTGAATATTTTTTCTCCAATCAGTACTTCGTCACCAACTTTTCGATGACATTCCAATCCGGCTGTTGGGTCTAAAATATCATCTTTTTGCTTACGNCCACAACCCATATCGACCAATCCCCACCCGATTTGAGTTGTATCCATCATTTGAATAATACCGTCTTTTTCAGCTTTGATAGTTGTTTCAAATTGTGGTTTATGTCGAGCTGCGTTCAGGTCACCGCCTTGTGTTGAAACCATTTCTTCAAATTTTTCATAGGCAGTTCCATTTTCGATCAAATTAATTAATAATGTATTAGATTCATTTTCATCTTTGGCTTTTCCAGATTGGATCATGATGGCTGAGGCCAATTTCATACATACTTCCATAGTGTCTTTTGGACCATTGTTTTTTAAACAATCNANGCTTTCCTNTACTTCACACCACATACCTNCAAACCGGCCTAATGGTTGATTCATATTTGAATAAACAAGATCAGTTTTTACACCAAAATGTTCACCAATATCCTGGAGCATCAACCCAAGCTTATGTCCTTCTTTTAGTGTGGGCATAAATGACCCATTTCCGATTTTAATATCCAGNACCAACCCCTGTATNCCTGAAGCAATTTTCTTGCTCATGATGGATCCGCAGATCAACGGAATGGAAGCAATNGTTCCCGTAACATCCCGTAATGCATAAATCTTGCCATCGGCCGGACAGATCTCATCTGACTGGGCCATGATCCCGCAGCCGACACTGTTTACCCATTGCTGAAACTCATCTACAGCTACATCAATTCTAAACCCCGGAATGGTCTCCAGTTTATCAATTGTCCCACCGGTGTGCCCCAAGCTCCGCCCGGAAATCATGGGAATTTTCAATCCAGCGGCGGCTAATAATGGTGCCAGGATCAATGAAACATTGTCTCCCACACCGCCGGTGCTGTGTTTATCGCATACATATTCATCCGCTTGTGCAAAATCCAACTGCTTGCCGGAACGGATCATGATATCCACCAAGGTGTAAATCTCATCCGAATTCATACCATGATCGTAAATTGCCNTCAGCAATGCGGTCATAGTTGCGTCATCNATACGACCCTGNACATAACCGTTGATAAAGGCATGAAGGTCTGCTGTTGGAATGGATCTGCCGCTATTTTTGGCGGCAATTATATCATTCGGATTCATGATCCGTTGCGGATTTTTGCCAGGGCCATTTGAATTCGATGGGTGCACGTTCACGAACAGAATGGAGGGTTAGGTAGCCGCCAAAAATGGACAGCAAAGCATTGGGTGTCCACATACCAATCACCGGAGAGACAATATTGCGATCGGCCATTTCTTCACCACCGATCAGGAAAATATAATAAATAAGGAAAAAACCAAAACCGACTGTGATGGCTACAGTAAAGCCGCCGCGCTGTGAAAGTGTGCCCAAAGGTGCGCCCACCAGGACAAATAAAATACAGGCCACGGGCAGTGAAAATTTCTTATGAATTTCAACGGCATACTTATTCCAGCTTCTGGTATATGTTTCGAGGAGCCTGAATTCATTCTTGGCTTGCCGTTCCAGGCTGCGGATGCGTCGTTCCTTCAAGCGCAGCTTGGCTGCGGATAAGGTAGTATCCTGTTGAATATTTTCTTTATAGACATTCAGCATTTTTTGTGTTGCAGCAAAATTCTTTGGAAAGATCTCCTTGCCAGTCACTTTTTTGATGGTACTTTGCAGGCGTTCTTCCACCCGCTGCTTTCGATCAGCATATTTCGTCTTTTTTTCCTGCATAAGTTCAATAGTCATTTCACGGTCGGAACGATTGGCTGTATCGCGGCGGTTGATCATAAGGTCATCTGCCGGGATGGTAATGACATGCTTTTCGAAATTGATGCGGCGGTAATTATTGAAATTTTCAAGGTCTAACTCATGAATCTCGCCATCATAAAGTGTAAGAATGATGGCATCGTCTAATGTTGACAGTTCGCCTGTTTCAGAATAAATGCTGGTTTGCACTTCCTTACTTGCTTTGCTGAAAATGCGGACACCTTCCATGAGATTGCCATTTTTCCCGCGGATGATCATGGAATAATCCGGAATATTATCGATGAAGTGGCCAGGTTCAATATCCAGCCCCGGGCGCATTTTGCGTATATCGCCCGCCAGTAAGCGGGCGTGAAAATTCATTTCGGGTAAAACCCGGGTGTTAAAAAAGATCAGCAGCAGACAGATAGCAGTGCTAAATAACAAAGCGGGACGGAGGATGGTGAGGAAACTGATCCCTGAAGAACGCAGGGCATTGATCTCGTTGTCTTCTGAAAGCCGTCCGAAAGCCATCAGTGTAGCAATGAATACTGCCATGGGCACAGACAGGGCTACGATCCACGCCAGATTGAGAAAGAGGTATTCCAGAATTGTGAGCATATCCAGACCTTTGCCCAAGAAGCGATCCACGGCCCGGAGAAAGAAATTAATGAAAAGGATAAATACGATAATGCCCAGGGCAAAAATGAAGGGCAGAAAGAGTTCTCTGGCGATATAGCGAGTTAAAAGACGCATGCGTGAACTTACGGACGTTCAGACGAACAATGCACGGTGAAGCGGCGGGAATTGCATTTGGAGGAGTCATTAAACGCCAGTAATTTCGCCCGCTTTATAAAGAGCAATTATTACAAATGGTGGGCGTAGCTCAGCTGGTTAGAGCACCTGGTTGTGGCCCAGGAGGCCGTGGGTTCAAGTCCCATCGCTCACCCCACGGAGTGTAGCGCAGCCCGGTTAGCGCACCTGCTTTGGGAGCAGGGGGTCGGGGGTTCGAATCCCTCCACTCCGACTCGTCAGAAACCCCATCTGACCGACATACAGCCCTTCTTTATTGAAGGGCTTTTGTTTTGTCAAACTGATTCAATCAATATCAAACATATACGAATTGGGGACACTGTTTTGTGGGACACTGCGTGGGACACACCCCCACCCAAAGGATTTAAGCAAGAGCCCCGCAGTAGCGGGGTTTTTTG
>PAWC01000029.1 GCA_002713385.1 Fidelibacterota bacterium | reverse complement strand
AAAATGATAGTCCGGGTAAAAAAGGTAAAGGAAAAAATGATCACCCACTGATCACTCCGGCTTAATTCTTAAAATGTATTTACGTATTATTTTTTTTCAATAATTTATCGATTCATGGGATTTGGAGTGCGTTATAGAAGCAAGGTATATTTTCGCCCTTCATAAAGAAAGTAATGGTTATTATGAGCAATTATTTATTTACATCTGAGTCAGTTACAGAAGGACATCCGGACAAAGTCTGTGATGCTATTTCTGATGCTATCCTCGATAATTTAATTGAACAGGATCCCAATTCCAGGGTGGCATGTGAAACATTAGTCACAACAGGATTAGTAGTTGTATCAGGGGAAGTGACAACGAATGGTATTGTCCAGGTGGAAAATATAGTAAAAGATACACTGGCTGAAATCGGCTATATAGATGAAGCCTATGGCATGGATAAACAGCAGGTGAAAGTGATCTCCTGCCTGGATGCTCAAAGCCTTGATATATCGCAGGGTGTAGATGAAGGTGCCGGTCTGCATGCCGAACAGGGTGCTGGTGACCAGGGTTTAATGTTTGGTTTTGCCTGCAATGAAACACCGGAATTGATGCCCTTACCCATCCATTTAGCCCATCGCCTAACAGAACGGCTGGCGAAAATGCGGAAAGAGGGAATTATGCCTTGGATCTGTCCCGATGGTAAATCACAAGTGACGGTGGAATACAACAGTTCCAAACCACTCAAAGTGACCAAAGCGGTCATTGCCACGCAGCATGATGATATGCTCGCTGAAAAAGGCTCTGAGGAAAAAGAACATGAATTTGTTGAAACAGAAGTCATCGCACAGATCATTAAACCTGTGCTGGATAAATACGGAATTACTTACGATGAAGAATTCATCGTGAATGGTACTGGACGCTTTGTTTACGGCGGCCCGGCAACGGACACAGGCTTAACCGGACGCAAGATCATTGTGGATACCTATGGCGGTTACGCACCCCATGGCGGTGGAGCTTTTTCGGGGAAGGATCCTTCTAAAGTGGACCGCTCGGCTACGTACATGGCCCGCTATATTGCAAAAAATATTGTTGCCGCAGAACTGGCGGAAAAATGCGAGATACAGCTTTCTTATAGTATCGGCGTGGCTGAACCGACATCCTTCTATGTAAAAACATTTGGTACGGGAAAACTTGATGATGCTGCGTTAACTAAAGCCGTGCGGGAATTATTTCCGCTCAAGCCAGCGGGTATCATACAGCATCTCGATCTGAAAAAGCCCCGCTACCGCAAAACAGCCGCGTATGGTCATTTTGGGCGGGTCGGTGATGAATTCACTTGGGAAAAGACAGATAAAATAAACGATTTACACAACCTTATTTGAACACCGGAGATTTTGTGAGTACATCCCTTATTGAAAATATACCATTTAAAGTTGCGGACATCGGTTTGGCTAAAGCCGGGCGAAAATCCATTTCTGTTTCTGAAAAAGAAATGCCGGGACTCATGGCATCCAGAGATAAATATGGCGCAGAGCAGCCTCTGAAAGGATTGAAATTATCCGGTTCACTGCATATGACGATTGAAACAGCAATTTTGATCGAAACATTAAAAGCTCTGGGTGCAGATATACGCTGGGCCTCGTGCAATATATTTTCCACGCAAGACCACGCGGCAGCGGCCATTGCAGATTCCGGCGTGCCCGTATTTGCCTGGAAAGGGGAATCGTTGGAAGAATATTGGTGGTGCACATTGCAGGCCTTGACTTTCCCTGACGGCAGCGGCCCTGATCTGATCGTGGATGATGGCGGTGATGCCACATTACTTATTCATAAAGGATATCAACTTGAAGATCACCTGACAGAACACGGTGCAGCACCTGCTATTGAAACTGAAGTCGAGGAAGAAATAGTCATTGAAAATGTATTAAGGGATGTATTAGAAAAAGATAATCAGCATTGGCATAAAGTAGCAAAAAATGTCATTGGTTGTTCTGAAGAAACAACCACAGGTGTACATCGCTTGGAACAGATGGAAAAAGATAGCACACTATTATTTCCTGCTTATAATGTGAATGATTCTGTAACCAAATCCAAATTTGATAATATCTATGGCAACCGTGAATCATTGGCCGATGGAATTAAACGGGCAACCGATGTGATGATTGCCGGAAAAGTAGTTATGGTCTGCGGCTATGGTGATGTTGGGAAAGGCTGTGCCCAGTCCATGCGCGGTTTTGGTGCTAGAGTAATGATATCTGAAGTGGATCCTATTTGCGCACTGCAGGCTGCCATGGAGGGGTATGAAGTCAAAACGGTTGAGCAGGCCTTGCCGGAAGCTGATATTTATGTCACAGCTACCGGGAATAAAGATATCATCACTCTCGAGTATATGAAAGGTATGAAGGACCAGGCCATCGTTTGCAATATTGGACATTTTGACAACGAAATTCAGATGAGTGCGCTGAATAGTGACGCTTCGATCAAAAAGGAAATCATTAAACCGCAATTCGACCGTTACACATTTGCTGATGGTAAACAGATTTTCATCCTGGCTGAAGGCCGCCTGGTGAATCTCGGTTGCGCAACCGGTCATCCAAGCTTTGTCATGTCGAATTCATTTACCAATCAGGTACTGGCGCAAATTTCCTTGGCCAAAGACAGGCCGGAAACAGGTGTATATTTGTTACCCAAGGAATTAGATGAGGAAGTGGCGCGCTTACATCTGGATAAACTGGGTGTAACGCTGACTGAAATGACTGCGGACCAGGCTGCGTATGTGGATATCGATAAAAAAGGTCCTTTCAAAAAGAAAGAATACCGATACTGACCGTTTTTTTGGAATTTATCTTTTAAAAATATCCGCATTAAATTAATGTGGATTTTTTTATAGTAAGAATGCTCAAAATGAATGAATTTCTCTTTCTCATATGCAGAGCGTTCGCAAACCGATATCAACGATTTTCCGTCTAAAGACAATTGTATCCATTTTTGGAATCAGTGCGTTTGTATTTTATACTGGCGGCTGTGATTTTCAAAATCCTTCTGATTTTAAAACACCCACCTGGTTTATTGATCTAAAATTTCCCCTTGTTCAAGAAAAGTATAAACTGGATGGCATCGTAGATAATAAACAAATCTTCCCAACCTCAGATTCCCTGGGTATGCAGCTGGTATTTGAAGATACACTACCCAAAACAGCCATTGACCCTGCGTATCTGGAAGTACCAGTGAATGCTGAAGTTGTCTATGCGGGAACGCCTACAAATTCGCCCAGTTTAGCAGTTGTAGTGGACACGATTATAAATGTATCTATACCATTTACTCCCGGCTTACTTCCTGATATAAATGGTATTCCATTTTCAGTCCCGCCTACAGAAGATAAACAAATTTTAGCGTCAGTATGGAACGATATTGTTGCTGTTTTTGATACAACATTTCCAGCTTTACAGATAGACTTACCAGAGATTGATTTAAGCGAACTCCCGGAATTTATTACGGAAATATCCGGTGTAATGATCCAGGATGACGACATCATTGATAGCAGTTATTTCAATTCATCCATTATGAATAATGGAATGTTAACAGATTTGACGGATGCTCGTTTTGTAATGTTAACGGGCTCCAGCATAGCTCCTGATACTTTAGCTAATCATGTACAAAGTACAGTATCAAAAGATAGTACTTTTGCCAGAACAACAAAAATTGGTGATCAGCAATTAAAAGAATCTATACGCATGTTATTTGATTTTGATTTAGCCGCCCACCCAAATAATACAGATACCTTAACTGTCAATACAGGTGATTCCATACAAGTTAACTTTTCTATCCGCATCCGCATCGCCGGTGTCGATGAAGCAGTGGTAGAGATTGCAGAATACGATATGCCCACGGAACTTGATCCGGTGTCATTTCCGTCCGATGTTGAGATATATTCAGGTTTATTCAAGACAGGTACATCTTTTGGGATTAATGAAATAGTGATTTCCAACCTCCATAGTTCTTATCCATTTTATATGGACTTCATCATGAATTTCAGGAATTTTGTGCCGCCAACCGAAGGCGGCGATTCTGTGAAAGTGGATACAGCATTATTCAAGGATTATGCAACGTATAATAAAACATTTCCGATCGATGGTTATACATTTTCAAATCCTGCAGGTGCTGATAGCGCCTTATCGAAATTGGTTATTGATCTAACAGCGCGTTTACGGGCGCAAACGGCATACATTCCACTGGATGGTTCTGAATTAGGAAAAATGACCATCAATGTGGATGTGAACGAGCTGCATTTTGAATCATTGGACGCAAATATTATTGAGTCGTTCCCGCCGTCTACTCAAAATATTGCCGGCATGCCCACAGGATTTTCCGGGATGGCGTTCACGGGTGTGCAATTTGAATTTGATATGATTAACCAGATTGATTTACCGGTCAAGCTGGACGTAGATATGGTCGGTTTTAATACACTGGGTGATTCATCAACAGTGGAAGTCCGGGCCACCATCGCCAAGCCCAGTGATTATGGATCTGACAGCACACGTACTATCATTCGCATGAGCAAGATTGGTACAACAGTGTTTAGCTATGCCACCACAGATGCGGCAACATGGACAGACAGCATTACCACTCCTCCATCAGAGGGTACTTCAACGATCGTTGATTTACTTTCGTTCAACCCGGCAGTAATGATTGTTCGCTCTGCAGCCAGAATTGATGGGCGGGGTACCATTGTTGGTGGAGCCACAATTGGCGGACAGTATCGCATGGTGGCGCCCTTCGAGGTCAGGATGGATCCCATGACGTTCATCTCTGTTACAGAAACGCCTATTGAGGAAATGGCCCACGATGTGCGCAGCAGGATACGAACATCATTGGTTTATGCTGAATTGACCTCCACTGTGATCAACAGCATTCCCATAAATGGTGATATATCAATTCTGCTATCGAATAAAAATTTATTTCCCCTGGATACTACGCAAGAGATGCTGAGTATTTTTCGTGATAGCCTGGCTGTACAGGAACCAGGTTGGAGCGCTACGGACAGTATATATGTCATCAATAAGTGTATCCGCTTAAATCCGGATTCATCAGCCAATGATCTTTATATCTTTTCTGTTATGAATGATTTCAGCGATTGTATTGATGGCGTCGTGTATCTGGTTAAATACAATCCAACCGGTAAAGATACTGTTATTTCTTACGTGGATACGCTGCTGAAAGTTATTTTACCGAATCCAGCAGCATTTTACAGCGATACATCGACTATTGGCCATCCCGGCCAGGTGGCCTCTCCCGGGGTGATTTCCTATGCAAGTGCTATGGATACAAATCGCTTATTTTTGTTGACAGATTATGGTGACCATTATACAGCACCCCGCTTTCACTTGAATGGTACTAATGGTGAATCCGTTTTTCTGACATCAGAAGATAATATTGACATCAGCACATTCATGACCTTCCGCCTGAGCAGCACTGGCATGATTGAACCGGCATCAAATGAAATTGTTATACTATACCCCAACGGCGGTGAAACGCTTGCGCCTGGTGTGGAAAATATAATTAAATGGAAAACATATGGAACTGTACCAACTGTAAATGTGGATTTTGCCATTATTGGCAATCCGTCAGATGCTGATTGGATCGAGATAGCCAGTGCGGAAGAAAATGTTGATTCACTATTCTGGACGCCAAGCATGGCATCAGACAGTGTACGCATACGTATCCGGGATCCTGATTCATTTAATAACCAAACCGAAAAATATAAAACAGAAGATATCAGCGGCTGGTATTTCTCCGTTTCCAGCGGACGAGCTGCAAAAATAGCTGGTGTTAGAGCAGGCGGTAAGGGTTTTAACAAATGATATACCGCCGCTCCATATGTATTTTATTCATTTTGATAGGACTCGTCTTTGGTCAATCAAAACGAGATCCTCGCTCTGTAGCGCTGGCTGGAGCATACTCAACGGTTGCGGACGGTCTTTTCGCCGTTGGTTTTAACCCTGCCATGTTAGCATATCAACAGGACAAACCATTCATGCTGCAAATGTTTGGTTTTGATTTTGGTATTGTAGGTAATTATATCTCATTTGCCAATTTAAATGCGCTGAGTGGTGATACTCTTTATTCAAAAGGAGAGAAACCAGGCAATCCAAACTTTGATAATAAAACAGCTTTACTCAATGAACTGGAAGAAGGCGGTGGATTGAATTATTTTCAGGATATCCATTTACCTATTCCCATCTTGAACTTTTCATCTGGGAATATGGCGCTGACGACGAATATGTTAATATTGCAGAATTATCGTTTACCTTTTGGACTTTTACAATTGGTTCTGGATGGCAATGCAGATAATCCTGACATTGACATGACCATGCATTATGAGGTCATGGGAGTCACAGAATATGCTTTTACCTTTGCAGTTCCATATGAGCAATTCTCTGTGGGCATGTCATTCAAGTATCTTCAGGGTATTTTCTATTTTGGGATCGATCCGGATTCCAGTAAGGCCAATTTGGTAACTACAGATGAAGCACTGTATGGCAATGGTGTATATTATTTACGCCAAGGCATAGGCGGGTCAGGAATAGGCCTGGATATTGGGCTGGTCTCAAAAGATATCAATGGTTTTNGTTTCGGNTTTTCCATNATNAATGCCNTNGGTTCCATNACCTGGAATAAAGANAANATNACCAAAGATATTNTGGATGGTGCAGATAATATCTATGGCAACGATGATGACCTGTTTCATTTTACCTGGGCCGGTCAAGCATTGAACGATAGTATGGCTATCCGTTATGTTTATTCGATTGATTCTTTAAATGCCAGCACATTGTCTAACCCAAACCTTTTTACCAATAATGATCCCGATGAACAGATCGTTTATGTACCCTTGGATGAAGACGGTAATCTGCCTGAATTTACCATGAACTATCCTGCCATCTTCCGGCTGGGAATGTCTTATAATATGAAAGATGAAAATATATTGATCAGTTCTGATATGTGGACAGGATTTTCAAATTCCATGTTCTCCAGCAAAGGATGGCGCTGGTCCATGGGGCTTGAAATGACAAAATTTCCAGCATTCCCCTTACGTGTCGGTTTTGCCTGGGGCGGGGCTGATTTTCAGGAACTGGGACTTGGGTTTGGAATACATAAAGGTCCTATTATTTTTGATTTTGGCTTTGCTTTCCGCAATGGGATCTGGATCCACTCCATGAAAGGGATCAACATATCTACACAATTGACCCTTACCGGTTTTAGGGGCCGCGAGTCCAAAAAGAAGGCNGGAGACAATGGGCCGGCTCCCGNTCCGGATAAAATGGACACAGAAGCTGTAGAAGAGGGTGNTGAAGAAANTGCAGAAGAGGGTGTAGAAGAAGGCGCTGAAGAANCTGTGGAAGAATCACTTCCGGACACTGAAGAGCAAAAGTAATCCCCCGCTTATAAATATAATATTACCCAGCCACGCCGATNTTAAGGGCTCCAGCACACCATTGATGCCCAGTGATTGCCCAAATTTAATAAAAGCATAATAGGAAAAGATCACCAGAAAACTGGCGCCTGCGCCNAAGGTCACACCGCTTCTCGGTTTCATGACCACCAGGGGAATACCAAATAAAACAACGATCAGATTGGTAAAGGCAAAGGCCACTTTGAAATGCCGCTGCACCTCCCAGCGTGTCGCGTCCACACCATTGTTCTGTAAATATTCTATTCGTGCTTTTAATTCGCTAAAGTTTAATTCTTCAGGGTGTTTAGTACCCTTGGTGATATCGTCCGGCGCAAACTGCAGATTCAATAATGTATCCAGTTCTGAATTATAGACCTTCTGCTCAACTCCGTGCTCGTCAAAATTTCGTATTGAATAATTAGATATTGCCCAGGAATCCAAAGAATCGATCCAGGTCATATTTTTAGCATCCAGGCGCTGCTGAATAATACTATCAGCAAACGTAATCATTGTAATGCCTTCCGCTTTATGGCTGTGGGAATGATATGTTGTAATAGCTATATGATAGTATTCCTCTTTCTGCATAAAAACATCTTTGAGGGTTTTTTTGCTGCGCCGCCGCGGTTTTTTCTTCATGTATTCTTTTTCGATTGCCCCGCGCATGGACATCCCCCAGCTGACATATTTATTATCAAACTCAAATGACACAAGACTGATCAGAATACTAAAAATGAGCAAGGGTGCTGTTAAGCGGTATAAGCTTATACCGACAGATTTCATGGCAGTCCATTCATTGCGTTTGGCCATCATGCCGATACTGAAAACAGTAGCAATCATCATGGACATGGGTANGGCGATATTGATGAAGTAAGGCAGGCTGTATCCGTAATACTGCAGCACAATTTTCCAGGGCATCTTGTTGTCAATATAGCGATCAAGATTTTCGATGAGATCAACAATGATGAAAACACACAGAAATCCCAACAGGGACATGCCCAGAATGGAAATGAACTGGCGCAGNAGGTAAAGATCGAGTTTTTTCATCATAGCGGTGTTGAATTTCCGTCTATAATTAGGTGAAAACAAAAATAATGATGATCGTTGCATAGACAATGATTACAGGATATATTTCGTGCCTTATGCAGCGTAAAATACTTTTTATTCTCTTCATGCTGGCGGCTGGAACACTCTTATTTGGCAACAGCGGAGGCGCTGCAAAAACCATCGAACCNTCCTGGATAAGCCTGCTGCCGCCGCTGACGGCCATTACCCTGGCCATGGTCACCAAACAGGCACATGTGTCGCTGTATATTGGTATTTTGATCGGTGCCTGTTTTATTACCGGGGGCGTGTGGTCTGGTTTTGCTTCTTCATTGGATCATTACCTGGTCAATTCCCTGGCGGGCAGCGAAACCCATACANCCATTTTAATGTTTACCATGGCTTTTGGCGGATTGATCGGAGTTTTNTCAGCCAACGGCAGTCTGAAGGGCGTGATCCTTGCCGCCTCTAAATATGCCACCAATAATTTCCGCGGNCAGCTTTTAACAGCTTTGATGGGTCTGGTCATCTTTTTTGATGATTATACCAATTCTATACTGGTGGGGAATATGATGCGCCCCTTTACGGATAAGGTAAAGGTATCCAGGGAGAAGCTGTCTTACCTGGTTGATTCAACAGCCGCACCCGTTGCCAGTCTGGCGGCGGTGAGTACCTGGTCCATCTTTCAAATGAGCCTGCTGGATGCGCCCTATGCGAATCACGGGATCACCCAGAGCACCTATTTGACCTTTCTGCAAAGTATCCCTTATTCTTTTTACTGCATTATGGCAATCATATTTCTGTTTATGACCGTGATTATGAAAAAAGAGTTTGGTCCCATGTTAAAAGCAGAAACACGTTCACAGACCACAGGTGCCGTTCTATCAGAAAATGCCCAACCCATGATGGATAAGGCGCTGGTTGCAAAAATGGAAGCCAGTAAAACATCCCACTGGAGCAATGCAGTGATACCAATCGTACTGGTTTTGGTTATAACCATCGGAGGCTTATTTGTGACTGGCATTCAGGGGTTAGGTCCGGGTGAAAAGCGCTCATTCATCAATATTATTACAGCATCAAATGCAAACGTTGCGCTTATTTGGGGTTCATTCATGTCCGGGTTCGTAGCCATTGCCATCTCCATGATCCGCGGACTGCTCAATCTGCGTGAAGCCGTGGATGCCTGGATAGAAGGTACCCGTTCCATGGTCATGGCCTGCATCATCCTTCTCCTGGCATGGACCATCGGCGATATTTGTACCGAGATCAAAACAGCCGAATATATTGTAGATGCAACGAAGAATTTTTTAACACCGGCGCTGTTGCCGCCCATCACATTTATTACAGCGGCATTGATCAGTTTTGCCACCGGCTCTTCCTGGGCTACCATGTCTATCCTGGTNCCGGTGACAGTNCCCATGGCCATTCAGCTTATGGAGGGTACTCCCAACGCCATCGTACAGACACCGATNTTTATCAGCACNTTTGCCGCGGTGCTATCCGGATCGGTATTTGGTGACCATTCATCACCTATTGCGGATACCACTGTTCTGTCATCCACGGCTTCCGGAGCGGATCATATTGATCATGTCCGTACCCAGTTGCCTTACGCAATGCTTTGTGCCGCTATTGCTTTAATTAGCGGATATTTCCTGACCGGAATCGGCGTGAATGTATTTATCAGTATTTTGGTGGGGTGTGCCATGGCCTATGCATTCCTGAAGTTCTTCGGTAAGACCGTCCCGGCTGACGCCTGATCCATTGCTGGATAGACTCGATTCCCTGATAGTAGATTTTGCTAACATCATGTGGGGACCCTTGCTCCTGGTGCTCCTCGTTTTTGGCGGACTTTTTTTTACGATCTATTGCCGTTTTACACCATTTCTCTATTTTAAACACGGAATTGATATTCTGCTTGGGAAATATGATGAAAAAGATGACCCTGGTGATATCAACCATTTCCAGGCTTTGTCCAGCGCATTGGCCAGCACGGTAGGGATGGGCAATATCAGTGGAGTGGCCATCGCCATCCATATGGGCGGGCCCGGAGCCTTATTCTGGATGTGGGTCAGCGCGATTGTGGGAATGTCCACTAAATTTTTCACCTGCACATTATCTATTTTATATCGCGGCAAGGATGACCAGGGCAACGTGCAGGGTGGACCCATGTACGTTATTGAAACTGCGTTGAGCTCTAAATTCAAGCCCCTGGCCATTATCTTCAGCGTGGCCGGGCTCATCGGCTGTTTGCCTATGTTCCAGGCCAACCAGCTCACCCAAACCATTCGCGAGGAAATTTTCGTGCCGATGGGCCTTTTTACAGGCAGCGCTGCTTTGGGCAACGGGGTGGTAGGTGTAATCATCGCCTGTGTCGTGGCTGGAGTGATTTTTGGCGGAATCAAACGCATTGGCCTTGTGGCCAGCCGGCTGGTGCCCTTCATGGTGCTGCTGTATCTATTTGCCGGGGTGCTGATCATTATGAAGAATATAACAGCTGTGCCGGGGGTGTTTAGTTTGATCCTGCACGATGCCTTTACCGGGCAGGCTGTTGTGGGCGGCGCTGTGGGACAGGTGATCCGTACCGGCGTGCGCCGGGCGGCATTTTCCAACGAGGCAGGGCTGGGGACAGAAGCCATGGCCCATGGAGCAGCGAAAACAAAAGAACCGGTGCGGGAGGGCCTGGTGGCCATGACCGGTCCGTTTATTGATACCATCGTTATTTGCTCCATTACTGCTTTGGTGATTTTGATCTCGGGCGTATGGGAGACCACCGGGTTGAATGGTGTCACCATGACGATACGGGCTTTTACCCATGAACTGGGCAACCTGGGGAAAGGGATCTTGATGTTGTGTATTCTCATTTTCAGTATTACCACCATGTTCAGCCAGTCGTATTACGGTACAAAGTGCACGAGCTATCTTTTTGGCACAAGGTGGAAGCAGTCCTACAAATTCTTCTATATTATTGCAGCCGTTTTTGGCGCCACTGTTTCTTTAGGTATAGTTATCAACCTGATTGACGGCATGTATGCCGTCATGGCTTTTCCCACCATGATTTCCACTCTTATACTTGCGCCCAGGGTCATGACCGAGGCACGCCGCTACTTTTCCACACTAAAATAAACACTGTCGAATAACAAAATCCCTCTTATTAAAAGGGGGAGTAAGGTGGATGTTATAATAACATTCTCTATTTCAATATAGCCCCCTAAATCCCCCTTTCTAAAGGGGGGCTTAAATAGATAAATTCCCCCATGGCGGATAAAGAAAAATCCCGGGGCGACCTGCTCACCGAACAGCAGAACCCGGCCACGGCAGACATCGATGCCAGATCCATACCCGAGATCCTGGAGATCATTAACCGGGAGGACCAATCGATTGCCGGGCACGTAGCCAGGGCCATTCCCGAGATCACCCAGGCAGTAGAACTCACCACTGCCGCCATTCGCAATGGCCACGAAATTATATACATCGGTGCCGGTACTTCCGGCCGCCTGGGCGTTCTGGATGCATCAGAAATGCCGCCGACATTTTCAGCGCCGCCAAACTGGTTCAACGGCATAATTGCCGGGGGCGATGATGCCTTACGCAAATCCATCGAAGGGGCGGAGGATCAACCGGACAATGCAGTTAAAGATTTAGCAGAATTTGACCTAAAGAAAGGTGACGTTGTCATCGGCATCAGCACCAGCGGCGCGGCGGCCTATGTACAGCGGGCCATTGCTTACGGCCGGGAACTCGGCTGCGGCACCTGTTATATTATGTGTACCCCGAAACCCTTCTATGAAACCGAGGCTGATGTGGTTATACGGGTAGAAACAGGCCCGGAGGTCATTACCGGTTCCACGCGCATGAAGGCCGGCACGGCCACGAAACTGGTACTAAACATGATCTCCACCGCCACCATGATTCAACTGGACAAAGTCTACGGCAACCTTATGGTGGACCTTATGGCTGTGAACGAAAAACTCGTGGACCGCGGTACGCGCATCATCAGCCAGCTTACGGGCCTGGATCATGACGAGTCCCAAAAAGCCCTTTTCGCGGCGGATAAATCCGTGAAAAAAGCTGTGATAATGGTGAAGAAGGAATGTTCGCTAGAT
>PAWC01000028.1 GCA_002713385.1 Fidelibacterota bacterium | reverse complement strand
TACTACCAAGACAGACACAATTTTACCACCGGTATGTTTCAGCGCATGTTCAGACTGCGATTGATCCTTATCCTGGGTCTGTTCTCGGAACATGCGTACGGTACAGGTTTTTTACAAACAGATGGCCGATTTATAGTAGATGCGGATGGGAATACTGTATTACTCCGCGGCTTTGGGTTAGGTGGCTGGCTGGTCCAGGAAGGGTATATGTGGAATATTCACGGATTTTTTGGTTCTCCCAGCAATATTGAAAGTAAAATTATAGATCTTGTCGGTACAGACAATTCGGCTGCGTTCTATCAGGCATATCATGAAAATTATATTACTGAATCCGATGTTGCATTTATTGCTGCTAATGGTTTTAATGCATTGCGGGTGCCCTTCCATTATAAGTTTTTTTCACCGGCACCTGGTGAATATGTACAGGATGGGTTCAACCTCATAGATCAGTTGCTGGAATGGTGTTCCGCGTATGGAGTATATCTCATCCTGGATATGCATTGTGCGCCGGGGGCGCAGAATACTAATGATTTTTCAGATAGTGATGGTAATGTCGCCGGTTTGTGGATTCAGCAATCTTACCGTGAATGGGTGACAGCAGTGTGGTGGTATATAGCTGATTATTATGCGGATGAAGAATGGATCGCCGGATATGATTTATTGAATGAACCGGTATTGTCTGGCGGGTTCTCCTCTTCTCAATTAAGGCAGTTTTATATTCAAATGACGAATACGATCAGAGATGTAGATACTAACCATATTATTTTTATAGAGGGAAATTGGTATGGGAATGATTTTACTAATTTAACACCCCCCTTTGATGATAATATGGCTTATAGTTTTCACCACTATATTGGACCCAGTCATCAAACGTCCTGGCTTGGTCAATATACATCTATGAGTCAAACTTACAATATTCCGTTATGGGTTGGTGAATTCGGTGAAAATTCAAATCATTGGGCACATAAGAAAGTACGATTATTTGAAAATAATGATGTTAGTTGGAGCCTGTGGAATTACAAACATAACGGAAGTATTACATCAGCAATGCGAGTGGAGGTCCCACAAGGATTTGAAGCAATTGTTAATTACTGGAATGGCAGCGGCCAAGCTCCGTCCTATGAACAAGCCATGACGGGCCTGATGGATCTGGCAGATGCTTATTTATTTGAAAATTGCGTAGCCAATAAAGGATTAGTAGCTGCTTTATCCGATTCAGATTATGATGGATTTTCTAAACCATTCACAGATTTAACAGTGCCAAACACAATCGAGGCAGTTGACTATGATATTGGTACCAACGGAGTTGCCTATAATGATGAGATCTACGAAGACCCGGATAAATTCGGTTNAAATTCAGAATCATGGAATAATGGCTGGGCCTACAGAAACGATGGCGTAGATATTGAATATTCGAGTGACCCTTCTGGCANCGGATATAACATTGGTTGGATCGATACTGGAGAATGGCTGAAATATACAGTTCAAGCCGAATTTACCGGAGCCTATAAATTCTCTTTTAAAACATCCGCACAGCATGACAATGGAAAAATATTAATTACAGTACAGGGACAAACGGGTTCTGTCAATTTTCCAGTACCAAACACGGGTGGTTATCAAAACTGGGTATGGACCGACACGGCATCAGTGCATCTTGCAGGTGGCGAAAATATCATTAGACTAGAAGCCTTGAACGGGGGTTTTAACTTAAAGTCTATTAAAATTGAAGGAACCAACCCCAATCCCTTACCCGACAATTATTCAATNTGGAATTATCCGAACCCCTTTAACACAGAAACTACATTTTATTTTTCAGATAATATCGAAAGTGACGGACAGCTAACCATCTATGATAACAGCGGACACATAGTGCAAAATATCGAGATTAACCAAAACCAATCATCTGTCACTTGGGACGGCAAGGATCGTTATGGTCTTGCTGCCGGATCAGGGATATACATTTATCAGGTTAAATTCGATCAGNAAAAAATTGCAGGTAAAATGACCTTGATCAGGTAATGACCATGGACAGTTTAAAATTATTCACAATCATTATTCTTGGTTCAATTATCTTTTCCTGTGACGATGAAAATAACGACCAAGAGACCAATGGAATTNTTTCCGATTCCACAGTAGTAGANATACACGGTCTTTTGCANGTAGAGGGCAATAGAATTGTCAACAAAAATGGTGATGCTGTTTCGCTNGCCGGAAACAGTTTTTTCTGGAGTAATGACAATTGGGGCGGGGAACGCTATTATACGCCCGANGTGGTCNCCTGGCTGCAAGAGGACTGGAATACAACCATNGTGCGNGCCGCCATGGGCGTGGAAGACTCGGGCGGGTACTTGGATAATAAGACCGCAAATAGTGAGCGTGTGCAAACGATTGTAGATGCTGCTATCGATGTTGGGCTCTACGTTATAATTGATTGGCATTCCCATCATGCAGAAGANAACACGGGCGAAGCTGTAAACTTTTTCCAGGAGATGGCAACGCTCTATGGTGAGTATGATAATGTGATCTACGAAATCTACAATGAACCCCTGGATATCTCCTGGAGCAATACCATTAAACCCTATGCNCTGTCCGTTATCTCTGCAATNNGGGCCATTGACCCTGATAACCTGATTGTAGTCGGCACGCCGGAATGGTCCCAGCGGGTGGATCTCGCTGCGGCTGATCCTATCACAGAATTTTCTAATATTGCCTATACACTCCATTTCTATACGATTTACCACCACCAGTGGCTTCGGGACAGAGCCAACGCCGCACTNGAAAACGGCATTGCCCTATTGATTACTGAATGGGGGTTAATCGGCTACAGCCTGGTAGATCCGGAAGCCAATGAATGGATGACCTGGTGCTTTAACAATAAAATGAGCCACTGCAACTGGGCCGTTAATGACAAGCAGGAAGAGTGGTCCATATTAGTTCCCGGTGCAAGTACAACCGGTGGTTGGTCCGACGATGACCTGACAGATTCAGGNAAACTGGCAANAAGTATTATTGTCAATTGGCCGGAGTAAAACGTTAAAGCCGTTTATCGGATTAGAAAAATAGCGGTGAAAAATCTTATCAATTTAATAGCGTTAAAATAGATTTTATAGTTTAGACCGAATCTGATCTATAAGCCCTTGAGCTTCTGCTTTTGTTGGCCCTTCTGCATAGATTCGCATAATGGGTTCCGTGTTGGATGAACGTAAATGGATCCAACGGTCATCCCATGTAAATTTGATACCGTCAATCTCATTTACAGCAGCATCTGAAAAAGTGGTTTTTGCTTTTTTCAGTATAGAGTCAATATCAATCCCAGCCAATTCAATCCTGTCTTTAACAATCTCAAACTGCGGTAACCCGTCATAAATAGCGCTAATTGGTTCAACTGTCATGGCCATACGGTGCAAAATCATCGTCGCAGCAACCAAGGAATCACGTCCCAAGTGCGCTTCCTTCAGAATTACTCCGCCATTGCCTTCACCTCCAAGGTTGGAGNCTGATTCAATCATTTTCTGAACGACATTAATTTCCCCTACGGCTGACCGTTCCACGGTTGAACCGTATCGTTCAGCAAGCTNTTCCAGCGCCAGTGTNGTGGATAAATTTGTGACGAGTACTTCTGGTTTGCCCAGAGTTTTTAAATATCCATCTGCNGCCATGACCAAAGTGTACTCATCTCCTGCTGCTCTGCCGTCTTGCAAAATTACAGCAAGTCGGTCGCCATCGGGATCTGATGCAAAACCCACATCCGCATTNTTTTCTACAACTGCAGCACTCAAATCAGTAAGGTTTTCCGGAAGAGGTTCGGGCGGGCGGGCAAAATTGCCATTACCATCGCAGTGAATTTTTATTACATCGCAACCCAGTGATTCCAGCATGTAGGGAAGCGCTTCTGAAGCTGCACCATTTACGGCATCTACCACGACTTTGAAGTTCCGACTGCGAATTTCATTTTGTTTAATGCAGGACAGATTCGCCACCTTGATCACATGCTTTTGAATGGCATTTACATCAGGANAATGTAATCCAACTTCGTGCTTGGATTCAGGAATATCATTATCAACAATTGAAAATAAATTTTCGCATTCATCAGGGAGAAGAAACGTTCCATCTTCGCTCACAAATTTTAATCCATTCCATTCGGTAGGATTATGGCTGGCTGTGACAATTATCCCCCCTACAGCATCTGTATTTTCCACCATGAATTGTACTGTAGGCGTTGGAACAATATTCAAGTTGATAACATCTCGTCCTGAAGAAACAAGTGCTTGAGCAATATCTTCTATAAAAAATTCTCCTGANGGACGTGTATCCCGACCTAACATAAATACTCCTTTTGGCTGTTGGAGATGGAAGGCTTGGGCGCAGCGGAAAACGTATTCAGAATTGAATTCTGGTGCAGTACCCCTAATTCCGGATATACTGCGTACAATCATTGTAATTTGTTTTAATTAGTTATTTAATACTTGAGGATATTTTAATAAAATGTGATTGATCTTCAGTCTCAACCGTGATAAACGAAATTAAATTCCCTTTGTAAAACAATGTTTTTCCATTTGGTAATCTTTCTGAAACAGGTGGTACACACCAAATTTTATATTCCCCATATTCTAATTCTATAGGGTTATTTATTGGAGTTGTGCCCACANAATTTCTATTGATAAAAACGGATAATCCCAAAAAGTTTGAATCTATATAGATGTTACTTGTTTGTTTTGAATGTTTAAAATCTATTTTTTCCAATCCAAGTTTCGAAGCAAATGTATCAGCAATTACTGGGGCGACTGTTAGTGATGGGGATAACGGTACAGATGAACTACTAAAAGTATCTTGATATAATTTTTTCCTAGATTCAAAATCACTTTCTACACCAATTGCATTTAATTCATCTGTAATAGAATNNCCCTTAAATCCACCAGTTTTTAAAAGGGCTTTATTTTGCTCTTCTGTTCCAGTATATTTGTCTGAGTGAGAAAAACTACCCTGGACAAAATCTACAGGCAAAACATCTTTTAAATAATCTTTTTCATAAGTTAAATGAGATTCAACTTTTGTGTTATTGTTATTAATTCCATCAAATTCTTCTTCAATAATTTCCACAGTAGTTAAATCTACATTTTTCCCTGGATTTGCAAAAGTCCAGTCCCTTGAGTGCTCTTTTAAAAAAGGTACAAAATCAAGAGAACTTTCATTTCTTCTTATTTCCAAATTTTCATTATCATTTTTATTCACTAACATTTTTTCATTATCATTTTTATTCACTAACATTCTTTTATCATTGATTTGACTTATAATGTGGTNGTCTTTTTTATAATATGCCATGATTTTTAAAAGGTTCGGATGTTTAAAACGTGAAATTAAAATTTCATCAATATAAATATTTTCTTCAAGANGAAATCCAATTTGAACGCTATGTTCATTATTTATTATATCAATATCNCGAAGTAATTTATTTGAAAAACTATTCAAGTCTACATTGGAATTCAGAAAGCTAGCATCATTTACCGTAACATATAACCATCCATGAGGGGAATACCACGATGTAACATTTTTTAAAGGAATCATTTTATTAGATAATAATGTAATATTTAATCCATTCAAAAGTTCGTCGCATGCTAATCGTGTAATAGAGAACTCTCCCCCATAAACAGGTTTTATTACAATGTAGAAGATTGCAATGATTTTAACGAATAATTTCAAAATTTACCTTGGATGTAATCTACAATATAAAATAAAGGCTCGGCAAAAACCGAGCCTTTTAATATTCAAGAAAAAATGGATTTAATACTGCGCAATGCGTCGCAAACGGGCCATACGGCGTACAGCTTTTTTTCGGGCGATCCGCTTGGAATCACTGGGTTTTTCGTAAAAAGATTTCTTTTTTACATCCCGCAGAATGCCGGCGCGTTCCCATTTCTTTTTGAAACGGCGTAACGCCTTTTCTAACGGTTCACCTTCTCTAACGGTCACTTCGACCACGTGCAATCACCTCCTTCCAATTAGCCTAAATATGTTCTTAATGTTTTACTNCGTGATCGATGGCGTAAACGACGGATTGCTTTTTCTTTGATCTGCCTTACACGCTCACGTGTTAAGTTGAATTCTTCACCAATTTCATTCAATGTTAATGCATAGTCACGTTCAATACCAAAATACATTTTAATGACTTGGCGTTCCCGTTCTTTCAATGTGTCCAGGGATTGACGTATTTCATCTTTCAAGGAATCATTCATTAATGGTTCATCTGGAGATGATTGGTTTTCATCTTTAATCACATCTATCAAGGAATTCTTATCGCCGTCACGAAATGGTGCATTTAGCGAATGGTGGCGACGTGAAATACGCATGGCATCAATTACTTCATCCGGAGTCATTTCCAGCTGACGGCCAATTTCTTGTTCGTTAGGAGAGCGTTCTATTTCAGCTTCCAGTTTTTCAGCTGTTTTGGTGATTTTACTGATCGTACCCACACGGTTCAAGGGCAGGCGTACAATACGAGAATGTTCCGCCAGCGCCTGCAGGATAGATTGGCGAATCCACCAAACGGCATAGGAAATAAATTTAAAGCCCCGGGTTTCATCAAAACGCCCGGCTGCTTTAATCAACCCCAAATTACCCTCGTTGATTAAATCTGTCAGGGGTAAACCCTGNCCCTGATAATCTTTCGCAACAGAAACAACAAAACGCAGATTCGCTTTGACCAGTTCTTCTAACGCAACCTGGTCGTCTTTGTGGATTTTCTGCGCCAACTCAACCTCTCTAGCCGGTGGAAGGGGTTCATAATTCCCGATTTCTTCCAGGTAGCGACTGAGACTGCGGTTGGATTCGTTAACTGTTCTTGCAACTTTTGCCATAGTTTTCCTCTATAAATCGATTCGAGACAAGTGAGGTAATTTACACTATAATCAAAGGTTTCTCAAGATATAGAGTTCAGATTTTTAAATTGTCTTTGCTAACTCTGAAAACTCAGAAATTGAAAGCGTTTCAGGGCGGCGGGTGAAATCAATTTTTTTCTGAATTTCTTCCGGAACACCTAAACCAGATAAAGTATTGCGCAGCATTTTTCTGCGACGTGAGAATGCTGCTGCAACNATCTTTTCAAACCGTTCAAAATACTTATCTTCAATCAGTGGATCATATCGTTTGACCAGTTTAATTATAGCCGATTTTACTTTTGGTTTAGGGATGAATACATCCGGTGGAATCGTGAAGCGTGTTTCAACATTTAAAAAGGCACCGATCATCACTGTTAATCGTCCGTATGACTTTGTTCCTACTTCACCAGTGAGTCTGTCTGCCATCTCCTTTTGAACCATGATAAATGCTGCAGTCCAATGGGCGCGTTGTTCAATGAGCCAAAATAATATAGGTGACGTAATATTGTATGGAATATTGCCAATTATTTTAATCGGAGTTGGAATCGGTAGACTATTCAATTTCTGCATAAGCACATCTTTATGAATAAAATGACAATCCTGCAGATCATCACGGCCATTCAGATATTTGATCAATTTAGGGTCTATTTCTATGGCAGCCATGTATTTTACCAAGGGAAGAACACGTTCAGTCAGCGCACCTTCTCCTGGACCTATCTCTAAAATAGCATCATCTGCTGTTGGATTAATAGTTCTTACTATCTTGCGGAGTAGATTGGTGTCCGCCAAGAAATTCTGGCCCCATTTTTTACGAAATGTATGTTGAGTGTTGTTTGTCACTGAGAACTATTATAATTCAAAAAGATTTTTTGCATTGGCAGTTGTTTTTTCGGCGATCACAGCTAATGAAACATCGTGAATCACAGCTAGTTTTTNCGCCACAAAACGGGTTCGACCCGGTTCGTTTGGTTTACCCCGATGAGGTACGGGACTCAAATAGGGCGAATCTGTTTCCACCAGCAATTTATCCAACGGTAGTTCTTTAGCAACACCAGGCAAGTGGCTGTTTTTGAATGTGAGATTACCGGAAAAAGAAATATAATAACCCATATCCATGAAAGTCTTCGCTGTATTTAGATCGCTGGAAAAACAATGCGCCACACCTATCACATCCGGAAATTCTGACAACACCTGAATCACATCATCATCCGCATCACGGTTGTGAAATATGACTGGTTTATGCAATTCACTGGCGATTTGCAGCTGTTCACGAAATACTTTTCTTTGAATTTTTGGATCTGAAATATTTCGAAAATAGTCCAATCCCATTTCTCCAACAGCAACCATCTTGGGGTTTTTCATTAATTCATGAATCTGTTCAACATAATTTTTTGGTGCATCCTTGGCATCATGAGGATGAATACCAGCTGAGGCATAAATGTGTTTATGTTCTTGAGACAGAGTTAAACATACCCTCGAATCTTTAATATTAGTGCCAACACAGATGAAGCGGTTTACACCCAATTCTGTAGCGCGATTTAATACACCATCCAGGTCATTTTTCAAATCATTATAGAATAAGTGACAATGNGTGTCTATCAACTTCATACGTTTTTTGATAAAAAATGATCAATTTTAATTNTTAATAAACTTTTCCACCGGATTCTACTTTATCACTATCAACTACTATCAAAGATAATTCCTTCTTTCGTGAAGCTGCCAGGAGCATCCCCTTTGATTTTACGCCATGAATGGTTGCCGGTTGTAAATTGGAAACAACTACGATCGTTTTTCCGACTAATTCTTCTGACGTATAATGATCTGCGATTCCGGAAACTATCTGCCATTCCTTATTACCTGCCTTGATTTGCAGTTTATACAGTTTTTCCGTATTCTCTACTTTTTCTACGGATAATATTTCTGCTGTTTTCAGACCGAGCTTTTCAAAATCTTCATAGTCAATGAATGTCCCATGAGTATTAGTATTATCTTCATTATTACCCTTNTTCATATCAATCCGCGGAAACAACGGTGGATGCTGTTTTAACCTTGTTCCTGCTTTTAATCCGCCCCAGCGTAATTCACTTGTCTGCACATCGAATGTTTCTAAAACAATTTTAGTTCTGTGAGGCATAACTGGCCCAAGTAGCAATGTACCGATTCGCAGTGCTTCTGCAGCTGTATATAACACTCTGCCTGCAGCTTCTTTATCATTTTTTACCAGTTTCCAAGGAGCTCGATGCTCCATATATTTATTAACTCCACGTATGAATTGCAGTGTCTCTTCAATTGCTTCATGGACCTTCATTTCTGTAATAAAAGTATGAATTAATGTAATTACCTTTTCTGCGGAAACCTTTATTTCATTATCTGCAGTTGTACTTTTTCCGGGGTNCGGAACGACACTGTCAAAATTCTTTTCTATAAGCTTAGTGATTCTGCTTAAGAGATTGCCAAAATCGTTGGCGAGATCACTGTTATAACGTTTAATAAACGATTCCATCGTAAAACTGGCATCTTGCCCAAGCACCATTTCGCGCATGAGGTAATAGCGTACAGGATCCACGCCGTATTCTTCAATCAGATCCAAAGGATTGACCACATTACCCAGNGTTTTGCTCATTTTCGATTCACCGCTCATCCACCAGCCGTGGGCAAAAATAGATTTTGGCAGAGGCATTTCTGCAGACATAAGCATAGTCGGCCAATAAACGGCATGTGTGGTCAAAATGTCNTTACCGATTAAATGATATTCTGCCGGCCACCACTTTTGATATGATTCTTCGTTCACACCAAAACCTGTAGCTGTAACATAATTAATAAGGGCATCAAACCAAACATAAGTAACATAGTTATTATCAAAAGGCAGATCAATCCCCCAGTTCAAGCGAGATTTAGGTCGCGAAATACATAAATCACCTAAAGGCTGGCGTAAAAATCCCAAAATTTCATTTTTCCGATGTTCAGGTTGAATGAAATTTGGATTATCATTTATATGATCGATCAATGTTTGCTGATATTTTGACATCTTGAAGAAAAAATTCTTTTCCTTTAGTTTCTTGATGTCCCTGAATTCATCGCTTTCCGCTTCCTTTTCCGTGATAAATCGTTCTTCCGAAACGGAATAAAACCCTTCATATTCATCTTCATAAATATCGCCATTATCATAGACAATCTGGAGAATATCCTGAACAACTTTTACATGTCGATCTTCTGTGGTGCGGATAAAGTCATCATTGGAGATATGTAGCTTTTCCCACAATTCCAGAAATCGCGGCGCCATTTCATCACAATGGTTTTTTGGTTTTACGCCCCGCTCTGCTGCAGCCTGCTGAACTTTCTGTCCATGTTCATCCAATCCAGTCAGAAAAAAAACATCATTCCCTTCTGCTCTATGATATCTGGAAAGGACATCTGCCAGTATCGTGGTNTAGGCATGACCAATATGGGGTTTGTCATTTACATAATAAATAGGAGTAGTTATGTAGAATTTGCCAGCCATTTCAGGCCTTTCCTTTTAAATAATGTTGAATATCTACAAGCATATTTGTGAGTGTTAAGGGCATATAAAAATTTCTATCCATAGACCCTATTGTACTTTCGATCACGGAATTGACTGCAGTAAGATCAGCTTGAGGATAGGAAGTTGTGAATAATTTAAGAGCTTCAGCAAGGCCATTTTGTGCTAAAGGTGCATCAATATTTTGACGCAAACGAAAAGATTGCTGAAACCAGGTTTGGAGAAGAAATAATTGAAATTTGAAATTGTCTGGATCGCTGCGAACTATTCTTGACATATTATTTATGTATAATCGCCAGCTATTGCCATCAGTATTAACCACTGATTCAACTTGATCTTTCATTACATTCAAAATATCATCTATCGAGCGATCTGCCAAAAAACGAGCTCTGTGCATATTGCCATCAGTCAAATACGCATAAAATTCTGATTCATTTAAACTGACTCCATTTTCTTTCAAGTATGCATTGACCATTTCATTGTCTAAAGGCGGAAAATCAATATGCTGGCACCGTGATTGAATTGTAGATAAGAGCATTGTTTTATGATCCGTCACAAGAATGATTATGGTTTTTTCCGGCGGTTCTTCCAATACTTTAAGCAATGCATTCGCTGAAGCACCATCTCCATCTGAAAGATAATGAGCATCAAAAATCAATACTATCTTGTAACCATAATCAACGGATTTGAGATAGAGTTTTTTTCGTAATTCGCGAATTGAATTAATCAGTATTCTTTTCGCCTGTGGAAGTTTGATCTTTTGAAATGGGTCTTCACCTTTCTTCTGCAATAAGTCTGTTAATAATGCTGCATTTTTGTCCCCTATAATTACCAGGACATCTGTATCTTTATCTATGCTCTCCTTTTTGCGCGGTAGTGGTACAACCACATGGAGATGTTCATGCTGCATTGATGCAAATCGTAAACACGATGAGCAGGTACCGCAGATTGTTGCATTGTTTTGGCAATTTAGCGCTGCGCCCATAGCCAGGGCTGTGGCTTCTTTGCCGGAGCCTTCCGGACCACTGAACAAATAGGCACTGCCCACGCGATTGGAAGCAATAATTTTTTTAATACGTTTCCATACATCCGGTTGATAATGTGCTGCATCAAATATCATTGTTTTACCAGCCATTTTTCTGGATCGAGTTTCTGGTCTTTCCCCCAAATCTCAAAGTGAAGTTTTGAGCCATTGATGGATCCCGAATCACCCATATACGCAATGATATCCCCTGCTCTTACTTCACTGTCCACATTTGTTTGAATTTTTGTGACATGGCTGTAAATCGTAAAAAAATCGCTGCCATGATCTATGATAATGATATTTCCATAACCGCGGATAAAGGTAATTGTCGTAACTATACCTCCCATAACCGCATAAATCTGTGTACCCGGTTTCCCTTTTATGTCAATACCGGTGTTGTTTGTTGTTGTCTTCAGTTCAGGATTCCACTTACGGCCAAATTTGCTGATCACTTTTCCACGCGCCGGCCAGGAAAGCTGACCTTTCAATAGAACAAACGATTTGGTTTTTAATGCTTCCTTCTGGCGACGAATGCGCTCTGCACGATCTGTACGAGTTTTATCTTTCTTGATATTAGCAATCAATTCTTCAAGTTGCTTTACACCCTCTTCTTTTTCCCTTACATATTGAGCCAGTTCAGTTTTACTGTTACGAATTTTATCCAGTTCACGTTTTTTCTTTTGACGCTTCATACGCAAGTCTGTCATTTGTTTTTCGCGTTCTGCTTTTAGGCTTATGCTTTTTAGGAGCATCCCCTGCACATTCAATTTCTTTTTACCAATATTCACTAACAATGAGCGAATCTGTTTTTTATGCTTCTGATCTATACCTGAAATTATTTTCTGATACTTTGTTCGATAAATTGCCTGCCGCCAGGAAGTAGAACTCAACACTTTTTCAATTTCGGATAATGATCCCTTTTTATNGACATTGATTGCACGATTGGCATAACGAATTCTTAATTCTTTCAATTCATTTTCATGCACTTCAATTTCATTTTCCAGCTTTGCAATTTCTTCCCTTGCNGCTATTTCCTCTTTTTTTAANTGGAAAATCAACCGCTCCACCAATGAAATTTCCTTCTCAAGATTAGTAATCGTCCTGGCCGCGGATTTCTCCCGGTTTTCTTCAGAACGCAGTTTTTTTCGAGTAGATTCAATTTCATTTTTGAGATTCTGAACCGCTTTTGATTGATAATTCAGTTCCTTTTCAAAATCACGATCTTCTGTTTGTGCCCAGATAACCTGCCCTATTAGAAATAATATGAATGTAATGCGTCTGAACATAGACCGCAAAAGTACCCAGTTCGTTAATCTTGATACAATGGGTTTCACTCTAAATATATGATGACAAAATAAAAAATAATTATCGGTAATTGGTGTAGGCGAGGATATCAAGAATTGATGTATAGTTTTTTTAAAATAATTTTAGCTTACCATCTAAAACAATACCCTCGAACAGGGTATTTTTTAAAGATTCAAATAATAATGCACATTTCCNNTAAGCGTCTTTTTTGATCTTAAATAATATATAATCTTTAAATGACAAATACATATCTCCACCCCCTTCCAAGGGATATATCCACAATTGGATTGATGTACCATTACTATCTTTTTTTTCGACGATATTTTTCGGGTGGCCCAGTAAAGATTGAATATCAGGNACAGTCATCCCAATAGTNAACCGTGGAATTATTTTCTTTGNAATGGCTCGCTGGCGAACAACACTCATTCTTTGATCGATCCGACCAGACATTTCACGCTCTTGATCATCCATAAATTTGCTTAATAATTCATNGAGTATTTTTTCGTTATTATCACCCAAATCACCAGTCATTGCACTGGCATCAACCAACAATTGTATTGCTGATCGCAATTCAGCATGATCAGAAACTTNATTGGCCATTTCTACCAAATGCGTTGCGACCTGGTAGCGTAAAGTGCTCACCTCAAAATTCAATGATTTNTCTTTTAACAAAACTAGATCTAATAAACCCAAAGATTTACTATAAAATCCAAATTTTAATGCTTTTTCAGCTTTTTGCATCAGTTGTCTAGCTTCAAAATATGGTATTTTATCTCTAGCCTCTTTAGAGAAATGTGCAATGNTTTCCATGAGTTTAATTGCTTNTTCAGCTTTATCTTGGNATAATAACAATTCAGCTTTTTCAATTTCAAGGATAGCGATGTNATCCAATTTCCCNTGTATCAAATCTTTTATTTCTCCNTCTGCTTTTATCCGCGCAGCAATATATCTATCAATTGCTTTATCTATCATTCCGTTGTGTTCGAATTGAATGCCTTCCTTGTATAATTGCGTCGGTATNTTTTTTCTACTTTCTACTAAAAATTTCTCTGCTCGTTTACGATTAGCATGATTAGGATAGTTATCTAAAAACGTTTCAAAATAATCTTTAGCAGTTACAAAATCTCCTCTATAATAATATTCTTTTCCCTGATCGCCAGATGTTAGTGTACCACCATATAAAATGGAAAATGTAAAATGAATTCCAAAATCTTGAAGACGAATCTTTTTAATCGGTGTAAAATCATCTGGATCATTAATGGAGTTGAGTTTTGTATAAGCATAACGCAGATCTAGCCCAAATGAAAAACGATTATGACGCAAGCGTATTTTCTTGCCCTTTTCATCACCATATTTTTTTCCGAGACCAATGATGAATCTAGGACCCATGGAAATGGACATAGATGGACCTAAACCAGAAGGACTTGATAATAGTTCATCTTTNTTGTCCATATAAAAACTTGCTGTAGATAAACCGTATGTATATCGTACATCTATATACCATGGTTCAAACCATTGCAGCATTGCAGTATGGCTTAACCCAAAAGTTAAAATTTTAGGGGAAAATCGAATATCACCTGGATTCCAACTAGCATTTACATTCCCCCAATTAGAAACTACATCTATTTTTCCAGGTACAATAATGTTGCTGTAACGAAAATTCAATCCGGTATGCATATCCAGCCAACTTGCTTTTAGTAAATAATAGAACAAATTCAATTTAGCAAAATCGATATCCAGTTGATGTCCAATACGTGCATTAACATCACCTCCATCAAAACCAGAGACAACTTCCTCATATGTCATCCAGCTTGAAGACACATTATCATCTTTACCACCACCATAAATAAATATGCCATAACGAACTTCTGCAGGTAAAAATGTTACTGGTTCATGGAATTCACGTCGGAATAGAATTTGGTCTTTCCAGTAGCCAGGTTCATATCCAATTTCTTGCTTGGGACTGAATTGAATTAAACCCCACAAATATGATTTTACAGAATCAGCNGCTGCGCCATTTATATGACAAAAGGATATTAATAAGATGATGGCTAGTGTTAACCTCTGATGCATNACAGTTTAAAATAATGCCTCCTTACTTTTTGAGCAAGAGAAAGAGAAGGACAGATGTAAATTCTCTCTTCTCCCGGTAAGGGGAACAATTTTATTAACTGATTATACTACTAGTAAAATGAGACTAAAACATTTAACTATTTTGTTCATAATCACTACTTCTGTCATTGCACAGAATTTTACCATTGCTCGTTTGCATTACGGCGGCGGCGGCGACTGGTATAGCAATCCCAGCAGTTTGCCCAACTTGTTGAATTATTTACAANCCCATACNGCCATTATTGCCGCCGATAAAGAAACTCGCATTAAGCTAACGGATGAAAATCTTTATTCGTATCCATATTTGTACATGACCGGGCATGGTAATGTGCGTTTTACTGATGCAGAAATCATTCGCTTAAGAACATTTTTACAGCGGGGTGGTTTTCTGCATGCTGATGATAATTATGGAATGGATCAATCATTCCGTAGAGAAATGAAACGTGTTTTCCCGGATAAGGCTCTTATTGAATTGCCTCATGATCATCCCATATTTCACCAAGTATATAACTTTAAACATGGCTTACCAAAGGTCCACGAACATGATAATAAACCACCTCAGGCCTTAGCTCTTTTTGAAGATGATATTATTCTGGTTCTCTATACATATGAAAGTGATTTAGGCGATGGTTGGGAAGATGCTGAAGTGCACAATGATCCTCAATCCATTCGTGAAACAGCGTTGCAAATGGGTGTAAATATTATTCATTTTGCTCTGACACAGTAATGCAATCAATCGAAAAACAACTCAAAACTATTCGCAGTGCAGCCTTGTTGAACGATGCCAAAACTGCGGCTTGGATATTGTATTCGTTCGGCCTTCTAGCAGTTATTAGTGCCATATCTCTGGAAAGCATCTTTTACTTCATTCCACAGGTCCGCTACGGAATATGGCAGTTGGGTTTACTGATTACATTGGTCATTTTATCTGGTTTTGTATTGATTTACGTCCTGGCAATCAATAACAGGATTCATCGTTACCGACGGTCAACCTTGGCCAGAGCCGCTGGCAGATTGGTGTTTCCAAAAGAAGATACATTAATCAATGCTCTGCAATTAGAACGGGGCATAGATACAAGTTCATCTAAGAAATTGAGTAAATCTTTTGTGAAAAAAACTGTCACAAAACTGGAAAACCTCAATGAAGCTGAATTATTCCATTCCAATCGTGCAGAAAAATGGAAATCGTATTCAATGATAATTCTACTGGTCGGTGTATTCCTGTTTGCAATCAGTTGGAATGCTTCTGCTCAGGCTATTTTTCGATGGTCCCACCCCCAAACATCTTTTTCTGTACCAAAACCATTTGCAATTCAAAATCAATCTGGAAATATCAATCTTTTGGGCGGAGAAACAACAGAACTTGCATTCACAGTTACGGGCGACGCACCCGATTCTCTTATTATTGATCTGCAAGCTTATGCTGCACCTGACAGTAATCAACCTATAATAATCGCGAAAAAAGATAATGTGGGGATTTATAAATATACTATTGAAGATATTTCCCAGGATTATCGTTATCGCGCATATTATAAAGCAGTTCATTTTTGGGAAGTTTGGGAAGAAATATCTTCTCCATTTTATGCTATTTCTGTAACGGATCGTCCAGTAATGGAAGATTTAACAATTACGCTTACACCGCCAAGTTATACACACTTAAAACCCATCATTCAAAAAGGAAATCAGGCAGATATCAGTGGCTTGATAGGATCAAGTGTTCATGTTGCGCTGCGCAGTAACCGTCCTTTAAAAAACGGAGCATTAATCATCAATAATGAAGAATTGTCCATGAAAATCAATGGTAAAAAAGCAGCGGGTGATTTTACAATCAAAGAAGATGGACAATTGGCCATCCAACTACAGGATATACGCGGAATCACAAATCGCAATCCGATTCCTTTTTACATTACAGCAATTCATGATCTAAAACCGGATATAACTGTCTATCAACCCGAACAAGTCATTGAGCTTGGTAGAGATCAAACTATACCAATACATTTACTAATAGAAGACGATTTCGGATTTTCCAATTTACAGGTCGCCTATGAAATTCACAGGCCTGCTTATATAGCAATGGATATCCTTCTTTCTCTATTTTCGATTCCAATTGATGATCCCATGAATGTAAATCAAGAATTAATACATATTTGGCAGTTGGTTGAATTAGGTTTAATGCCGGAAGATGAAGTCCATTTCCATTTTGAATTATCCGATAACGATTTGATCAATGGTCCCAAAAAAACAATTACAAATGAATTCATCGCACGACTTCCAGGGTTGGCTGAAATATTCACTGCTTTTGAAAATGAAGAAGAAATTATATTGGAAGAGATCACTTATTCAAAAGAAGAACTGGAAGCCATACGTGAGAATTTGGAACAGTTGGAACTTGATATTTTAAAACAGGACGAATTGACTTGGGACCAACAGCAGGATCTGCAAAAAATGCTGGAAGGAGTACGCGAAGAATTCCGCAAAATGAAAGAAATTGCACAATCATTGGAAGCATTACAGGAAGCAGCAGATAAAAATGATCTTTTTTCATCTGATTTGTTAGAAAAGTTCAATCATTTACAAGAGTTAATTGATGAATTGCTTTCGGAAGATTTGATGAAAAACCTCCAAAATATTGATGACATGATGGCCGAAATGGATCCCAACAAGTTGCAGGATGCGCTGCAATCATTAACGGATAATATGGAACGCATTGAACAGGAATTGGACAGGTTTATCGATATTTTTGAGCGAATTAAAGCTGAACAGAAAATTGATGAATTACGGACCCGCCTGGAAACACTTGCAGAACAACAGGAAAAGATCCATGACCGCATTGATCGCACAAATGAACAAACAGATCGATCATTATTCTCAAAATTGAGTGAGGAAGAACAAAGACAGGTTGAAGAATTTTCTAATATCCGTAATGAAATGGAAGAAACTGCTGAAGCTGTTGAAAAATTTCATAAAGAATCATCCGATCAACTTACAGATCTAAAACGTGATCCGTTGATGAATCAAATATATGCAGACCTGCAACGAACGGTGAATCAATTGAGCAGGCAAAATACTGATGAAGCTTCAGAATACAGTGCATCTGCTATAGAAAATTTGCAAAATTTATTATCTGAAATACGTGATATTCAACAGGGATTCCAATCAGCAACAACTAGGGAGATGGCTTCCAAATTTCAGCAAGTCATGAGCGATGTACTGAATCTTTCAAAATCCCAAGAGCAATTACAGAGTGAAACAGGATTCGTCCCAAACAATTCTCCTAGGTTACGACAAATGGCTGGTCGACAACAAATGATGCAGGATCAGCTTTATCAAATTATGGAACAGCTCATGGAACTGTCACGGGAAACGTTTGCTGTTACTCCGGAAATTGGGCGGGGTATGGGGATGTCCAACGCTATGATGGAAGAGGCCATTAATGCTTTGGCGCAACGCAATGGCCGTGGTGCAGCACAGCACCAGCAACAAGCCATGAAATCATTGAATGAAACAGCAATGGCTATTCACCAGTCTATGATTCAAATGCGTTCATCTGGTTCTGCCAGCGGGTATGAGCAGTTTTTAGAACAAATGCAAAAGCTGGCTGGACAACAGCAAGGTATTAACAATCAAAGTATGCAGCTAGCCATGGGACAAATGACCGCTGCTGCACAACAGGGTCTTTTAAAAAAAATCCTGCAAGAACAAAGACAGATCAGGAAATCCATGCAGGAATTGATGAATGAAATGAAACGTTCTGGAGAAAAGGGCTTGGGTGACATGGGCGGAATTGCCCAAGAGATGGATGAAGTGCTGAAAGATCTAGAACGTAAGAAAATTTCCAGAAAAACGGTTGATCGGCAGCAGCGTATACTATCCCGCATGCTGGACAGTCAGAAATCTTTGACCCAACGGGGTGAAAAAGAAGAACGCAAGAGTGAAACAGCAACAGAAATATTCACTAGCGGCCCGGCAGGACTGCCAACAGACATGGGCCAGCGCCGCAGCCTAGCTTTAGAAGCCATGAATCGTGCTCTTAAAGCCGGTTATCCCAGGGATTACCAAGCCATGATCCGCAGATATTTCAATTCCATCAGTGAAAATGATTTCCTTTCAACACAATCAGATTCGTTAAATGCAAATTAAATCATTTATTCTTTTTCTTTTTATTTCCATATGTACTGCACAGGTACAAGTTCAGTCCCTGGGTAAAAGTGGGCTGGAAAATGCGTTGCTGATGGAACGTAAAGGTGATCTGCAGGAAGCACAGAAGATTTATGAATTAATATTAGAGACGAAGCCAAAGAACAGGCAGGCTTACAATCGTTTAAAAAATATTTACAAACGGCAGGGTGATTATATGGCCGCAGCTGAACTAATCAGTCATTGGTTAAAACACTCTCCCCATGACATTCAGCATCATGTAGAACTTGGAGAAATATTTTATATAAGCGATAATCATGAGCAGGCAGTGCATGTGTGGAATGAATTCATCCAGCAATATGGGCAAAACCCCAGTGCTTACCGCATGTTGATACATACCTACAGCCGTTTAGGCCTTGGAGATAAAATGATTCAATTGGTTTATGGGTGCAGGGAACAATTTGCTGATCCTGATTTTATGGCATTGGATATGGGCACTTTTTACCAGTCCAGGCAAAGTGTAGAAAAAGCACTGTCTGAATATATGATTTTTGCCCAGCACAACCAGCACCAGAATAAAATAATATTGGATAAAATATTAATTATCAGCGATGATAAAGAAACGATTCCAATAATTGAAAATTACCTTTTGAAAAAGATAGATGCATCTCCTAATATCAGTTACAGTTTTTTATCAGCACTCTATTTCAAAATTGGCAGATATGATGAATCCTTAAAGCATCAATTGGCTATAACAGGTGATCAGCAAATTCGTTGGAAAGGCTTAAACACTTTTGCCAGCAACCTACGCCAAGAAAAACAATTCAAACTGGCTATTCAAACCTATCAAACTCTATTGCAGGAAATCCGCAGTAATAAGAAAGAAATTGAAATAAAGGAACTAGGGAAAGTACTGTTAGGCCTCGGGCAAGTTTATGAGGATCAGATTTTACCGCATCAAATAAGTAATTCATTTATTCTGAATGAAATAAATAATGTGTTTTTTTCCAGCGGTTTTTATCAACCAAGCAGCATTTCCACCGCATCATTGGAACAGGCAATTATTCTGTATAACACCATATTAAATGAGCTTGTATCAACATCCTTTTCCCCTAAAGCGCATTTTCGGTTAGGCGAAATCCAATTCAAAGTTCTACAGGATTTGGATGGCGCCCGACTAGCTTACGAAACAGCTCTGGCATCGAGCCCTGATAAAAAGCTTGCGTTCAAAATTCACTCCAGCCTGATTGATTTATTGATGGCTGAAGGTAAAATTGCGGATGTACAATTATATATAAGCCAGCTCCCCAGGAATGTANTTGCANNAAATGAAGGCCAACTCATCATTAAATCATTAAAAGCAATGCTATTTAATGGAGATATCGACAGTTCAATTNTAATACTTGATAATTACCTCGTTCATTTAACTCCAATAGACAAGCATTTTAATGATCTCATGGAAATGCAAACCACACTGCATACACATGTGACTAATGGTACTGGAATGGACAAAGAAGCATTGCTGCAATACCTAAAAGGTGAAAAACTATTAATCCAAAATAAATTATCTGAAGCAATAACTGTCTTTGCTAATATGCGTTTAAATCAGCCAACCTCGAATATAACAGCAACTGCTGCTGTAAGGGAAATTTTTAGCCGCTTGCAACTCGGACAGACTGCAGAATTAAAGCAACCATTACAATGGTTAAATGAATCCAATGATGGGGATAAGGGCCTCGTACTTTCAGGTGAGATTGCTGAATTCATTGATCATGACACACAAGCAGCCCTTGGCTTCTACGAACAACTATTACAAGACTACCCAAAATCGTTGTTGGTTGAACCCATCCGTCAACATATTCGCGGAATCAGATNAAACCTGGAAAGCTGATGAGACGTTTTATAGTTTATTTTCTTTTTCTGAACATATTATTCGGCCAAAAAATATTGATCCCCATGGACATTGGGCAGCGTGATCATTTGAAAGCCTATGGATTAGCTTTCTGGATATTGGGAAAAGATATCAATGTAGAATGGTTATTGAATTATCGTGGCGGTTCATTTCTTACAGATACGAGTCCAGAAATTGAAAAAGAATCCCGAGTACGCGGGATNAATTATGAACTGATCAATGCTGCANAAACTATATCCATTTACGGTTACATTGAGCAAAATAATATGGATGTGGTAATACTTGAGAAAGCTCCAAAAATAGCTATCTATACACCGCCGAACAAACAACCTTGGGACGATGCTGTTACGCTTGCACTTTCATATGCTGAAGTCCCGTACGAAACGCTCTGGGATGAAGACGTTTTTCAGGGCAAACTGGAAAACTATGATTGGCTGCACCTACATCATGAAGATTTTACAGGCCAGTATGGAAAATTTTACCGTAACTATCATTCAGCACCATGGTATATACAGCAACAAAAGGAATTTGAAGCCATGGCAACTAGGCACGGTTTTCCANCTGTTCATGAAGAAAAGAAAGGTGTGGCTAGGGCCATTAAAGCTTATGTGGGAACAGGTGGTTTCCTCTTTGCCATGTGCAGTGCAACAGATTCATATGACATTGCTCTTGCTACAGAAGGATTAGATGCCGCCCATTCTGTTTTTGATGGCACACCTGTTGTTCCGCAAGTTCAAGATAAATTAGACTATACTAAAACATTCGCTTTCACTGATTTTAATATAATGCCCGATCCCATGATTTATGAATTTTCNGATATTGATTATCCTCCAAGTCATAACCCAGTGCTCCGCGGTGCCGAAGCTGACTATTTTAAACTTTTTGAATTTTCTGCAAAATATGATCCAGTGCCAGCCATGCTCACACAAAACCATGTACCCGTTATTAAAGGATTCATGGGTCAGTCTACGGGCTACCATCGCGATCTCATTAAAAATCATATCGTTATCATGGGCGAAGACCCCACTACACCACAAGTAAAATATCTCCATGGGAATTTTGGAAAAGGCACATTTACGTTTCTTGGCGGTCATGATCCAGAAGATTACCAGCATTTTGTGGGTGATCCGCCGACAGACTTGTCACTACACCGCAACTCTCCCGGTTACCGCTTGATATTGAATAATATCCTGTTCCCGGCGGCCCGGAAAAAAGAACGAAAAACATAATGCCCTACACACCTCCAAGCCTGGCCGATGTACAGCGCGCCGCGGAACGGATCGCTCCCTATGCAAACAGGACACCGGTGCTTACGAGCTTAAGCATCAATAAAATGGTCGGAGCTAACCTATACTTCAAATGTGAAAATTTCCAGAAAGTGGGTGCTTTTAAATTTCGGGGAGCNTGTAATGCAGTATTCAGTTTGTCAATCGAAGAAGCGGCTAAAGGAGTGGCAACACATTCTTCCGGTAATCATGGGGCGGCGTTAGCACTTGCAGGTTCGTTGCGTAACATTCCTGTTCATGTGGTCATGCCCAATAATGCTCCAAATATTAAAAAAGAGGCAGTGGCTGGATATGGAGCGGAGATCACTTTCTGTGAACCAACGTTGGACGCCCGGGAATCCAATCTGAACAAGATCTTGGATTCAACTGGCACTATCATGATCCATCCCTATAATGACGAACGTATTATCGCAGGACAAGGAACTGCAGCATTAGAATTGCTCGAGGATTATCCAAAACTTGAAACGGTCATGACTCCTATTGGTGGCGGAGGACTCATGTCCGGAACGTGCATTGCAGCAAAAGGAATAAATTCTAAAATAACTGTTGTGGGAGCTGAACCCAAAGGTGCTGATGATGCGTATCAGTCCTTGAATAAAGGAGAGATTGTCCCACAAACCGATCCGCAAACTATAGCAGATGGGCTGTTAACTTCATTGGGTGTGAAGACCTTTCCNATCATTAAAGAGCATGTCCAAGAGATCATTACTGTAAGTGAAGAGAATATCGTCAAAGCAATGAAACTAGTGTGGGACGAACTAAATATCGTTATTGAGCCGTCTTCTGCTGTTGTATTGGGTGCACTTTTTGAAGATCCATATACAATGAAAGGTAAAAAAGTTGGAATGATNCTTTCCGGTGGTAATGCAGATTTAGAAAATCTTCCCTGGTAGATGATTAAAGCCANATTTTTACTTTTTATACTTTTTTTCAGTTCCTACAGCCAAGGGCCGGCTGTTTTCAATNAACCTAATTCCTTTGAAGTAGCTGATGGCACCAAATTTATTGTTTTAGGTGATTGGGGTCGCCGGGGCAATGCCAAACAGCAAGCTGTTGCTAATGCAATGGCTTTTACGGCACAAGTCTATCCTATAGACTTTGTTCTAACAACGGGAGATAATTTTTATCGAAAGGGTGTTAAAAGTATTCATGATAAACATTGGCAAGAATCTTTTGAAAATGTTTACAGTGATAAATCCTTGCACGTGCCTTGGTATACATCTCTGGGCAACCACGACNATTACGGCAATATTGAAGCNCAGATGGAATACACAAACCACAGCGACCGCTGGAAGATGCAAGCAGCTTATTATACTCAATCCATTGTAACACAAGATTCTGCTAAAATATTGCTCGTTATAACCGATACACAAACACTCAAAAAAAAATCTAACGGATTTCAAGAGCATTATGCCTGGTTGGATAGCACCTTGAAACATTCAACAGCAGACTGGAAGATTGTCGTAGGTCATCATCCAATTCGAACCGGTGGAAAACATGGTGAAAACGCTAATCTGGTTCAATATCTTAAACGCATTTTGGATCGTTACAACACTGATGTGTATTTTGCNGGTCACGATCATGACCTCCAGCACCTCAAAGATGAAAACATCCACTATGTTGTTTCGGGTAGCGGCTCTTCAATAAGAAAGGTAAAAGAAACACCCTATACCCTTTTTCAAAAATCAGCGCTTGGTTTTGTGTTAGGAAGTATTAACAAAACGGTACTGTATTTATATTTCATCAATGAACAAGGNNTACTTCTGTATTCAACTACTATCATTAAATGAACTCTATTAAGATCAAAATAGGTCGCTTGGAGGATGCAGTTGACCTTGCACATCAAATTCCTGAATTTGATTATCCTTATTATATTGATGAATACAAAAAACGATTGCTGAGTGATCATTTGGTTTTAACCGCCCAT
>PAWC01000027.1 GCA_002713385.1 Fidelibacterota bacterium | reverse complement strand
GAAGTGCTGGCGCAGAAGGCCATCTCCCGCCCGCCGGC
Organism: Fidelibacterota bacterium; assembly: GCA_002713385.1. Taxonomy (GTDB): domain Bacteria; phylum Fidelibacterota; class Marinisomatia; order Marinisomatales; family TCS55; genus UBA2126. The sequence goes on along the minus strand of PAWC01000027.1, from coordinate 31,838 downwards.
GCTCACCGCCAGCATCAGCTTCAGCGAGCCTTCAGGCAACCAGTTTTTGGATGCCCTGGAAAAAGGCAAGTTTACACTTACGCTCACCAACAGCGGCCAGGGGCCCGGAAAAGGCGTGCTGGCCAAGGGTACCCCGGAGCGCACCGAAAACCTGAACTACAACAATACCTATATCGAAGAGGTCCCTCCGGGCCAGAGCGTTTCCGTGGATATACCCCTGGAAGCCTACATCGGCATTGCCGACGGCGACCACACCTTCCGCTTTGATTTTGAAGAAATCAACGGCTTTCCGCCGGACCCGGTGGAGCTGCAGTTTTCCACTAGGGCATACCTGAAGCCGGAAATGTATATCGTGGACGTGGGCATTGAGGATCAAAACGTGAACGGCAAGATCGAGTCCGGAGAGATGATCACGCTCACGGTGCGCATCGGCAACAAAGGCAAGGGCACCGCCAAGAGCGCCTACGCCAAGTTTTACTCCGGGGACAATGTATTTATCACTGAGACCCATCCCAAGACGGTGAAAATGGGCGAGCTGGCCTTTAACGGGTCTTTAGATATACCCTTGGAATTTTTTGTGAATGACAAGACCTATGATGAGATTCCACTCTATGTGGACATGACAGAAGAGACCAGCCTGGCCAACGTGAGCAAACTGCGCGTGCCCATCAAAAAGAGCGAGCGGGCCCGGCAGATCGGCCGCACGGTGGTGACAGGCATTGAGCAGGAATACGGTGCGCTGACACTGGGAGCGGACCTGTCTATTGATATTGAGCAGGACATTCCCGAACTGGGCCGGGTCAATGAAGATGCCGTGGCTATCATTATCGGCAACAAGAATTATACCAACCCGGACGTACCGGAAGTTACCTTTGCCCACCGTGATGCTGCAGTGATGGAACAGTACCTAACTAAAATGTTTGGTTACAAGGATGTGATCGTGGAAACCGATGCCACCCAGGGGAAATTCTTTGCCCTGTTTGGGACAGAGAAAAAGCCCGGTAAGCTCCAGGATTATGTTAAAAAAGGTGAATCAGACGTATTCATTTATTACAGTGGTCATGGTGCTCCCGATCCAGAGAGCAATGACGGTTATTTTGTGCCGGTGGACTGCGACCCCGCCATGGTGGATGTGAACGGTTATTCGCTTGACCTGTTCTACAACAAGATCAATAACCTGGGCGCAAAGAGCGTGACCGTGGTCATCGACGCTTGCTTCAGCGGCTCCAGCGACCAGGGGATGCTATTGAAAAACATCAGTCCCGTGTTCATTGCTGTGGATGAAACTGGACGATTGGCAGATGAGGTCACTGTGTTCACTTCCGCATCTGGTGAGCAGGTCAGTTCCTGGTATCCGGAAAAGAAACATTCCTTGTACACCTATTATTTCTTAAAAGGACTGAAAGGGGCCGCTGACCAGGACGGCAACCAGGCCATCACGGCTGAAGAGATCCAATCTTATGTACTGGACGAGGTGTCATACATGGCCCGCAAGCTGAATAGTCGGGAACAGACCCCAGTCTTTCAGAGTATAGCTAAGACCAATGTATTAGTTCAATATTGAAAAATATTATTATAATCAATGAACATAAAAAAATTAATAATGAGCTTTTTTTATAAAGAACATCATTTTACATTTGGTAAAATGAAACTACATCTATTAAATCCTACAATATTATTCTAAGGAGTTTGAAATGAAAAGGATAATCATAACAGCATGTGCGCTTTTCCTATTTGCCGGCTGTGCCTCAAATCGTTCTGGTAGTACAGAAGCCACAAAAAGTAATGTACCAGACTGGTGGTTCAATCCAGCCACTTCTGCAACACACTTTTATGCCTTTGCGCAGGCCACGAAGCAGAATCCATCCCTCGCTCAAAAAACGGCTACTGAAAGAGCAAGGGCAGATATCTCTAGCCAGGTTAAAGCATCAGTACAGAGCGAACTGCGTGACTGGATGCAGGAATCTGGTGTGGGTGAAAATGCACAGGCGCTCGAGTTTACTGAGAGCACAATAATTTCTGCATCGGAAAATTCATTTCAGGGAGCAACTCCTGATAAATATGAACAGGCCAGAGATGGAACTGTGTACATTCGAGTATCATTTCCTAAAGATGCGGTGGAAAGAGAGTTGGTTAATGCTGCCAAACGGGAAGAAGCACTTTATAACGAGTTTAAGGCTTCTCAAGCGTTTGACAGGATGGAAAAGCAGTATTCTGACTAATGTGCATTAAATAATTCACGAATTAAAAACTATTTACAAATTAAAGAGCCCTGTTATTTTTCAGGGCTCTTTAATTAATGCTATGAATCGCTATCTATCGATCATCCTCATTTTGATCATTGGCTGTGCGCAGCCAGATCTACACCACGCCACTGCAGAGTCCATTTATCATAATGTTATGTCTAAAAAGGGTGAAGAAGCAGTTCTGTTAAACTTCTGGGCCACATGGTGCGCGCCCTGTGTAGCTGAATTTCCTATGATTGTAGACCTTGCTGATGAATATNAAAATGACCTGGCTGTATACTTTATCAGCGTGGATTGGCTGGATGAGAAGGAGAAAGCCATTTCTTTTTTAAAAAAGCAGGGTGTGGACTGGACCACATTCATCAAAGATGAGAAAGACAATGCATTCATCAACGGCATCCATGAAGAGTGGAGCGGNGCATTGCCTTTCACAATTCTATACGGAAAATCATCTGGAGAGGTGTTAGATTATTGGGAAGGTGAGCAGCCTGAAAAACGATTTAGAAAAGCAATTATTAACGCAATTAATTCATAGGTATGTAAATGAAAAAATTTATCAGTTTAATTTTAATAGGATGTTTGACCATACTNTCNGCAAAGGAACTNGACCTTGGGTCAATATTGCCATTGGGGGATATAAAAATGGCAGATATTAGCGGCCAGGACATATCCTTGAATGATGCCAAAGGAGAAAATGGTCTATTGGTCATTTTTTCCTGCAATACCTGTCCCTGGGTTATTGCCTGGGAAGACCGCTATGTTGAACTGGCTGANACGTACAAAGACAAGGGTGTGGGTATAGTTGCGATTAATTCCAATGAAACTAAGTTCGAAAATGTGGACAGCATGGAAGAGATGCAGGANCACGCCCAGGAAAATGGATATAATTTCTACTACACAATGGACAAAAAATCTAATCTCGCCCGTGCTTTTGGCGCCACNCGGACACCCCATATCTATCTTTTTGACAAAAAAGACAAACTTGTCTATCGGGGTGCCATCGATGACAATGCCCGCAAACCGGATAAAGTTGAAAACACATATTTAGCGGATGCTATCGATAATATGCTGGCTGGAAGTGCCATTGACCCGGCAGCCACCAAAGCGTTGGGTTGTGCTATCAAATTCGCCAAATAGCCCTTAAATGAAATTCGAGACATTTATACTGGAGAGAGAACAGTCTCTCTGGGAAAATGAGGTGCATTATAACCTCTCGGAGAGTGGTGTTCACCCGGGGACCATAAATGATCTTTTTGATCAGGATGATATCAATGAGATCCTAAATACAGAATTGACCTATAGCCCCACCCAAGGTTCGCCAGAATTGCGGGATGCTATAAGTGGTCTTTATGAAAATGTATCAGCTGCTGACGTGTTGGTGACCAACGGTTCAGCAGAAGCAAATTTGGTTGCGATCCTTACTCTGTTGAGTGCCGGGGATGAACTCATNTATATGGTGCCCAATTATTTGCAAATAAGAGGTATTGCCCGTGCCATTGGTGTGGATGTAAAAGAGATTGCACTGAAAGAAGAGTTGAACTGGAAACTCGATCTGGATGAACTGGAATCCATGGTCACCGAAAAAACAAAAATGATCGCTGTGTGCCATCCCAATAATCCCACGGGATCGGTCCTGCCNNATGANCAGGTAAAGGCCATCATCGATATTGCNGATANAGCGGGNGCTTATGTTCTGTCAGATGAGGTCTATCGCGGTGCGGAATTGAATGGTGAAGAATCCACCAGTTTTATCAACATGGGNTATGANAANGCNNTTGTTAATTGTGGTCTTTCCAAAGCNTATGGATTCCCTGGGCTGCGTGTTGGCTGGACCATTGGCAGCAATTCATATATGCACAGTGCCTGGAAAGTCAAGGATCATACGTCCATTTGCCTGGGCCACTTAAGTGATCTTATGGCCACCAAGATTCTACAGCCTGAAATGCGTCAACAAACTCTGGCCAGAACCCGATCAGTACTCCATGCGAATCTGGATATTATAAAGAATTGGGTGGATTCATATAATAATCACTTTCGTTTCATTCCGCCGGAAGCAGGGGCCATGGCATTTATGAGCTATAGCTTTGATGTAAACTCTACACAATTGGTAGAACGAATTCGTGATGAACAAAGCGTGCTCCTGGTTGCTGGAGACTGGTACGGCATGGATAAGTATCTCCGTTTTGGTTATGGTGCTAAAAAGGAGCATTTGATCAAGGCACTTGAATTAAGCGACAAGGTCTTTAAGACATTGTGATCACAGCTGAAGCTATAAAAACAACAAGGGAAACCATTGCACCATATATTAATTNTACACCGGTGCAGCATTCTCCTTATTTAAGCCAATTAGCAGATGCAGACGTGCATCTGAAACTGGATTGTATACAAAAAACTGGNTCCTTTAAATTTCGAGGAGCTATGAGTAAACTGACGTCTCTTCCTAAAGAAGAACGCAAGGGCAATGCCTATGCTGCTTCAACGGGAAATCATGGGGTGGCAGTTTCGTTAGGCTCCTCATTGTTGGGTATGAATGGCAAGGTCATTGTTCCAGAAGGAACATCTCCAGCCAAATTGGAAATGATCAAATTTTATGGTGGTGACATCGAGTTTTTCGGTACGGATTGTCTGGACGCTGAAGCACGGGCCCAGGAATTGGTCAAAGAGAGCGGCGGAGTTTACGTATCGCCTTATAATGATGAAGCAGTGGTTCGTGGCCAAGGCTCATGTGGAGTAGAGATTCATGAACAAATGGGTGACATTGATGCATTGATCGTTTCTGTAGGTGGTGGTGGCTTGATAGGTGGTATTGGCATTTATTTAAAATCTGTCAACTCTAAAGCCGAGATCATTGCCGCCTCGCCAAAGAATTCCTGTGTGATGTATGAGTCTCTCCAAGCTGGAAAAATTCTGGATNTGCCATCAGAGCCCACACTATCAGATGGTACTGCAGGTGGGGTAGAGGAAGATGCAATAACGTTTCCAATTTGTCAAAATGTGATCGATCATTTTGTACTGCTATCAGAAGATGAGATCGCTGATGGCTTAAGAACAGGATTAATGAAACACCATATAATGATGGAAGGGGCTGCAGGTGCATCCATTGCTGCATTCTTAAAGGATAAAGATCGTTATAATGGAAAAAAAGTGGTTATCGTGATCTGTGGTGCTAATATCAGCCAGGATGTGTTAAAACAAGTTCTCGCTTGAAAGTATATAATCTCACTCAAATAAAAGAAGCCCTTAAGGGATTGGATATAGTTCCAGCCATTGAGGATGGCTTTGTTCAATATTCCAATGGAAATGTGGTTGTTCCTCCTGTGGGTGAACTCATTTTTAATGATCCTCCCGGTGATGTGCATATCAAATATGGTTATATCAAGAATGATGATATATATGTCATNAAAATTGCATCCGGTTTTTTTAATAATGATGCGTTAGGCTTGCCATCATCCCAGGGCATGATGCTGGCTTACAGCCAGAAAACCGGTGCACCTGTCGCTGTACTCCACGATGAAGCGCACCTAACGAATATACGCACAGCAGCAGCTGGTGCNGTNGTGGCCAAATATCTTGCACCGGATAATGTTGACTGCATCGGCATAATTGGAACAGGCACACAGGCTCGACTGCAATTGGAATATTTATCTGGTATTGTAGATTGTAAACATGTAAAAGTGTGGGGCAGACATGTGGATCATACGGATGCTTATTGCGCTGAAATGAATAAGCGAGGCTATTTGGTATCTTCTACAGATCTGGAGTCATTAACGAAAGCATGTAATCTTATTGTAACAACAACTCCTTCAACAGAACCATTAATAACATCGGATTGGGTTCAGCAGGGGACACACATTACTGCCATGGGCTCCGATACACCGGGTAAGCAAGAGTTAGATACAGAAATACTTAATAGGGCTGATCTTGTTGTAGCAGATAGTATTGCACAATGTATCGAAAGAGGAGAAGTGGCAAAGGCCTTGGAAGCCGGTGTCATAACAGAAAATGATGTGCTCGAATTGGGAAATGTTATTTCTGGAGATTCTGCAAGTAGGATTGATGATTCCCAGATCACTATGGCAGATCTTACCGGCGTGGCCGTTCAGGATATACAGATTACAAAAGCTGTCCTTAACTCCTTGGAGTGAGTNAGTTATAATTATTATTATAAAGTAATGTCAAACGAATTTAAACACTCCCGAAAAAGCAAGATGGAACTCTGGCTGGATGATCATAACCATGAAATGGAACTGATAAGAACAATGGTTGCTCTGTTTATATTGGCTTTACAAATAATCATATTGTACAAGATATACAGTGGATAATATAAAAATCAGTCAGCCAGCTATTAAAGATATGGAAGCAAAGGGAGTATTAAACTGGCCTATTTGGGAATGTGAAGTATCTGAATTTCCCTGGACGTATTCTGTAAAGGAGTCATGCTATATATTAAATGGAGAAATTGAAGTAACTACAGATGTTGAAACTGTATCTATTCAGCCCGGTGATTTTGTTGTATTTCCTCAAGGATTGAGTTGTACGTGGATTGTAAAAGCTCCTGTTCGTAAACATTATAATTTTGGATAAAGATGATGAATTTAGATTGGCGGATTTTATTAACAATTGGTATCGGTATGTTGATAGGCTCCGGAGTAATATTTTATTGGGGTTATCAGCTAAAAACAGTTGGTGATTCTTTCAGTCATATCTGGGTCTTGGCATTGGGTTTTGCCTGGGTCGGCAGTGATGTGATACAAAAAGCAATTACAAAAAGATCAAATAATTCAAAATAGTTTTATTAATTCAATTGACTGATCTTTCAGATGAGAGAATCAGTATTTAATTATCTCAATACTTTTGAGCCCTTCGATATGTTCGGATTGGAACATATACTGTCGCTGATTGCAGCGCTTGCTGTTATTATAATACTTCCTTTATATGCTAAACGTAATCTGAATGAACAGATGCAACATAGATTGGGAATGGTCATTGGTTGGCTGGTCTTTGGAAATTACATCGCTTGGGTAGGATTGGAAGCCATCGCTGGTACATTTGATGTCAAAGAACATNTACCCGTACATCTATGCCGTTTTACTAATTTNGCNATACCACTGGTCATGGTNTGGCGCAGTTTTTTAGCTTATGAGATCTTATTTTTCTGGGGTTTGTCAGCAATGCTGCAGGCTTCATTTACACCGGATATTGCTGCAGGTTTTCCCCATTTTCATTATTTCCGTTTCTGGATGGGTCATCAAGGTGTAATCCTGGCGTTGATCTATGCCACTGTTGTATATGAAATTCGNCCAACATTTAAAAGCCTTATCAAATCTTTTATTGCGTTAAATATTTTTCTAGTGATTGCTGCTATTGTGAATCTGTTGCTGGATGCTAATTATTTTTGGATCTGCGGCAAACCGGTGAATCATATCGGCGAACGTATTCCCACTCTTTTAGATTATATGGGCCCTTGGCCTTGGTATATTCTCACCGGTGAAGTTGTGGCCTTAGCTCATTTTTTATTAGCTTACAGCCCATTCTATATTATTAAAAGAAAGGTACAGAAATGAATCGAAATGTAATATTAGTGCTCTTTTTAATGATTGCAATTTCAATGGTCGTCATAAATAAACAGTTAATAGCAAAACAGGAACAAGAAGAAATGTTANTATTTCCAGTTGCAGAAAAAATTCCACACAAGACAACTATTCACGGTTATGATCGTGTTGATAATTACCATTGGATGCGTCTAACAGATAAACAAAAGTTGGCCAAGGATCCTGATGCTCAAACGCAAAAAGTGCTGGATAATCTGAAAGCAGAAAATGCTTATAAAGAAGTCAAACTGAAGCACACTGAAAAATTTCAAGAAACATTGTTTGATGAAATTGTCGGGCGNATNAAAAAAGATGATGAATCTGTTCCTTATTTAGATAATGGGTTTTGGTATTATACACGGTATGAAAAAAATAAAGAATACCCGATTCACTGCCGTAAAAAAGAATCTCTNGATAATCCTGAAGAAATTATGATCGATGTGAATGAATGGGCAGAGGGTCATGATTATTATTCTTTAAGAGGGCTCTCTGTTAGTCCTAATAATCGGTTATTGGCATTTAGCACAGATACGTTGAGCCGGCGCATTTACACGATAAGAGTAAAAGACTTGGAAACAGGTGAAATGCTGTCTGATACAATCCTCGGCACAGCAGGTGGAACGTCCTGGGCCATGGACAGCCAAACATTCTTTTATACAGTAAAGAATGAGGTCACATTATTGAGTGAACATATCGATAGACATAAACTAGGTACTCCTCAATCCAAAGATGTGCGGGTCTATACTGAAAAAGACAACACATTTTACATAGGTGTGTATCGGTCCAAATCAGATAAATATATGATCATATATAATGGCCACACATTGGTCAATGAATNTCACATTCTNGAAGCAAACAATCCTGAAGGTGAATTTCGTTCTTTTTCACCTCGTGAAGAGGTCCATGAATATTCTATCGAGCATTACAAAGACAAGTTTTATATTGTTACCAATTGGGACGCAACCAACTTTCGGTTGATGGAAACACCGGACAACGCTACAGCCAAGGAAAACTGGACGGAAGTGATAGCACACCGTGAAGATGTTTTGTTAAGCGACATAGAAGTCTTCACGAACCATATGGTCATCAGCGAACGGAAAGATGGTCTGCGACAATTACGTGTTATAGACCAGCGTTCAGGAAAAAAACATTATATGGATTTTGGTGAAGCTATTTATTCTGCTTTTGCTACAACAAATCCCAGTTTCGACACTAATATATTGCGCTATGGTTTTTCATCCATGAAGACGCCGTATTCTACCTTGGATTACAACATGGATACGCGGGAGTCAACGCTTTTAAAACAGACTGAAGTGGTGGGCGGCCACAATCCTGATGATTATGTAACAGAACGGCTTTTTGTTCCTGCAAGAGATGGTAAAATGATCCCCATCTCGATTGTTTATAAAAAAGGTTTTAAGAAAAACGGNAAAGGAAATGTGTTACAGTATGCTTATGGCTCATACGGATCAACCATGGATCCTTCATTCAGTTCAACTCGATTGAGTTTGCTAGACAGGGGTTTTGCTTTTGCAATTGCCCATATCCGTGGCAGTCAGACTTATGGACGTCCCTGGTATGAAGATGGAAAATTGTTCAAAAAGATGAATACGTTTACAGATTTTATAGACTGCGCTAAATATTTGATCCANGAAAACTACACGAGTGCGGATCATCTTTTTGCCATGGGCGGCAGTGCTGGAGGATTACTTATGGGNGCTGTGGTCAATCTGGCACCGGAACTGTTTAAAGGAGTCGTGGCAGCAGTACCTTTTGTGGATGTGATCAACACTATGCTGGATGGCACTATTCCATTAACCTCCAATGAGTGGGATGAGTGGGGCGACCCCATGATAAAGAAAGAATATGATTACATGATGACATATTCTCCTTATGATAACGTAGAAGCCAAGNATTATCCCAATATGCTCATCACTACGGGATATTTCGATTCGCAAGTTCAATACTGGGAACCGCAGAAATGGATGGCTAAACTGCGCGATATGAAGACGGATGATAATTTATTGGTCATGCATGTGAATATGGAAGCGGGCCATGGNGGTAAATCCGGACGTTTTCGCCGCTACCGCGAAGTGGCCCTTGAATATGCATTTATGTTTAACCTTGTTGGAATAAAACGTAAATGATCAAATATCTTATCGTTTTAGTCAGTTTTATTATTGGTTTACAAGGACAGCAGCAAAATAGGCTGTTTTGGGATGGCGGTGACTGGAAGCGAGTCAAACAATTAGCTGATGGCAATTTGGAGATAGAATACCGTATCAAAGCGGCATATGTCAATGGTGCATTGGATGGCAGGTTATTTTTTTATTTAAAAACGTGGTCTGTAGAACAAGGCTTGGCTGACAGCCTCTATGCGGAAACAATCGATTATTTGAGTCCCCGTGAATTGGTGCGCTCACTGGATAATTTTTATGCGGATCCTTTAATGGTTTACGTTCCAGTAACGTCGGCGATGATCATTGCCAATATGTATGCGGAGCGAATCCCNTTAAAGATCATCGATGCCTATGTTCAGCAAACCAAGTTTTGGATCAATGATCTGCTTTTAAGATTGGATGAGCACAGCCCGGCAGAGCTTTTGGAGGAAAAGCACGAAAAACACCGGGAAAAACAACCGCAGAATTAATCTATTCTATAAAATCCAATTTCAGGGTGGTANGTATATACTCTATAATCTTCTGAAAAAGTNATCTTGCTTACNTTGAATTTGTAAGCTGGAAAGGGATCAACAAGAACCATTTTTATATTTCTTGAAGCAGTCCTGTTATGCCGCAGAGCAGGATCATTGGGGCCAATGATGATNAGTCGTTTTTCTGTTAATGTTTTACCNTCATCAGTAATAACGTTAACAAAACCTTCTAAATGATTAATAGTACGCTTGCTATTATTATCAATCTGTACGACAATACCTATGGTCTCATCATCAATTATTCGTAAGCGCACATCGATCTTGAGCGGCTGCGCCGCAATAATTCCGGTGAGTAAGAGCAAGAAACACAGCTTTTTCATGCGTAAACTTCGTGAAGGTTAAGGAAACTCGAAAGAAAAAGTACTGCAACCTTTAATCACATCGTTTGTAGAATGAACTGAACATGAACGAAGACCAATTCCGACAAACACTCGCCAAACTGGATGATTCTTTTCTGTTGAAAAAAATTGGGCAGTCCAATGGTGCATGGATCGCCATTGGTAGACTATTGTCAGGTTCGGAGATGAATGATATTCAACGCGTGTTGAATAAAGAACCCTTTGATTATTCTGTTTCGGCTGAAAATGGAGAAGTGCTCATCAAAGGTAGCGGAGCAGACAATGTAGTGTTGCGCATTCCCAAGATCCCCCGACTTCATTTAGGTTTATTCTTAGCCACCATTTTGACCACGCTCATTGCCGGCGCCACGATGGAGGGGGCAAATGTTTTTTCAAATCCCTTGGAAATAACAAAAGGGATTCCTTTTTCATTNACATTGCTGTTAATCCTGGGCTGCCATGAGTTCGGNCATTATTATTATGCCATGAAACATAATGTNGANGCCACATTGCCGTACTTTATCCCGGCTCCTCCGTTTCTGTTTCTCATCGGTACATTTGGCGCTTTCATCAAGATCAAATCACCCATTTACAGGCGGGATGCACTGTTGCAGATAGGAGCTGCTGGACCCATAGCAGGATTTATTATTGCTGTTCCAGCATTGATCATTGGATTGATGTTATCAACCGTTGTTGCTGTAGATAGTGCACAGGTGGGTATTATTTTAGGTGATTCCATTTTGATGAAATTACTCACATCTATTATTCATCCCGGATTGCCGGAAAATATGGATATTCTTCTGCATCCAATGGCCTTTGCCGGCTGGATCGGTTTGCTGGTAACCATGCTGAACCTTTTACCCATTGGCCAGTTGGATGGTGGGCATATCGCTTACGCCATGCTGGGCAAAAAACATAAAACAGTAGCAAAAGCAGCGTTTCTGGCCTTAATACCATTGAGCTTTCTTTCCTTGAACTGGCTCATTTGGGGAATNCTCATTTTGGTCATCATGCGCACNACAAACCATCCGCCTATTCAAGATATCCAAACACCTTTATCCAAAGAGAACAAGAATATTGGTTATATCTGTTTGTTGATTTTTTTACTCTGTTTCATTCCAGCACCATTTCAAATGCCGTGAGAATTTTTTATTCATTTTTCATGATAAGCGTCATGATCGGTCAAGTCCGTGTGGGTGACTGGGATGCCTATACATCTCCATTGGAGATCGCTGATTTGGTGGAGATGGATTCACTATTGGTCAGTGCAACTAACGGTGGGTTACTGGTATATGATCGGGACCTTGATGATTTCACTACTTACACAAAGATGCATGGACTTGTGGGGACAGATTTATCAGCAGTAGCTGTTGATGTGTATGATCAATTTTGGGTAGGAGGAGCTTCGCCAGCTGGGTTTATACAATTATTAGATGAACAATTTTCTGTATTGAAATCCTTTGATCTGGATCTCACAGAAATTGTGGATTTTGCATTAGCTGATTCCATTGCCTTTGCGGCATTTCTACAAAACCAGGATTGGGGTGTTATGGAGTTTCGTTATGATGGCGAACAGTTTTTTTATAAGGATGTATACAATAATTGGCCAGTGACGCTGAATGAAATTTCTGGTTTAGTTATGGCTGGAGAAATGCTCTATGTGGGCACAGATCAAGGNATGTTCTCCGGCAATTGGAAGACAACTAATTTGAAGGATCCTGCTAACTGGCAGCAGGATGATGAATTGACAGGATCGATATCAACCTTTAAACAGGATGGTGAAATAATTTTATTGCTCATGGATAATGATGTTTATGAATTCAATANAATGACTGCTTCTTCAAATTTGCTTTGGGACTATTACCATGATTCCTATGAGATCTATGATGTTATTCAGGATAATGAAGGTGAATTGTGGGGTGTGCTCAACACAAAATTCATGAAAATGAATACGACTACTGTGACATGGTCAAAAGAAACAGGCGAACAATTTAAAAGGATATTTTACCTTAATGATGGAACAATAGTCGCTGGAACAACAACAGGGCTACTGTTTTTGAATGAAAATACNCAATCTTTTACACGAAAGAAACCGAATGGTCTATTAATGAATAATGTTTCTGCTGTACATGTTATGACTGATGGACGTCTTGTGGCTGGTTCGAGGTATGGCCTTATGATCAAAGAAGGAGCCGGCTGGCGGAACATTGTGGGGTTTGACGGCGATGATCTCATCATTTCCAACAATAAGGATTATGCCCGTTTTGTTGCTGATACGATTCCTGTTCATTTTGGAAATTATATTGCTGATATAGAGGAAGGTCCGGATGGCTTGCTCTATTGTGGAGTGCGTGGTACGTATCCCGAGCCACAGTTCCATGGTGGTGGAATTGTGATCATTGATGTGGATGATCCGGCGAATTTTACCCTTATCGATACGGCCCAACTCGATTATTTCGCTGATGAATATCTTATCGTTAAAGATATTGCTAAAGATCCTTTCGGCAACCTCTGGATTGCTGATACGTATGCCACAACGCATTTTGAACCGTTAAAAGTTTTAAAGACTGATGGTACATGGGGTGCATATGATGTAACCAGTTCGGGTGGTGTTTTGAGTCTTACTCCCAATTCCATTGATTTCGATTCCTGGGGCCGGGTGTGGATCGGNTCCTTTGAGGATAATAATAATGTTGGCGGCGCCAGCAATGGTGGTGTGGCCATGCTGGATTACAGCGGAGATCCTGCTGATCCCGATGAAACGGAATGGACCAAAGTAAACGTCAACACTGATGCTTCCACCAATACCATTTGGTCATTGGGTGTGAATAGCAGCGATGTCCTTTATTTATTATCACCAAAAGGGTTGAATGGACTGACACTCAAATTTTCAAATTCCGATCCAGTGTCTCATTATGGGTTTACCTATTATCCCAATATTTCCTTTAGTTCCGGTTCAAAATTGCGTATTGATCCGCGNGATAATATTTGGACAACATCACCANCTCAAGGTGTGNATGTTTTAACATCATCAGCATCTTATTGGCCTGATATTAATGGACTCACTGCAGAGAACAGTTATTTACTTTCCAACAATGTTGCTGCTGTGGCATTTGATGAAAATGAAGGACTGGCCTATATCGCTACAGATAGAGGGATAAATGTGGTAAAGATTCCCTATGCCAAAAAGAACTCTGCTTATTCAAATGTCGATATTTTTCCCAGTCCGTTCCGCATCCCAACTGCAACACCACTTACAATTGATGGACTTATGGACGGATCGTCCTGCAAAATTATGACACTCACCGGTAGAGTATTGCAGACCATTGAATCACGACCGGATGTAGAAGGTTACCAGGCATTTTGGGATGGGAGAGATGAATCCGGACATTGGGTTGGGACAGGCGTATATCTCATTGCCATGTATGATGAGAAAGGGGCATCTTCTTTTTCAAAAATTGCAGTAATTAGGAATTAAATGATTATCAGGAACGTTAAAAATACGATCAAAATCGTTATGGGTGTCATCCTGGTCATCGTTGGACTAATCGGTGGCCTGATTCCTATATTCCAGGGCTGGATATTTGGAATTCCCGGATTATTATTATTGAGCAGTGTGTTTCCGCCTTTGCGCAAATGGGTGGATAAAGTAAAAGCTAANATGAGAAAAAAAGAAAATTAATTCTGTTGTATATACTCGGGCATGATCCCGAATTCTGATTCTAGTTCCCCTGCAATATTCCGTATCATATCTTTGCGTTTGTCATGAAGCATGAAAGCGCTTTTCATGGCAATGATAGTCACTTCCCGAAAATCGTGTAATCCAAAGCCAAATAAATTTTTAGCTACCATGAATTCATCTGTGAGTGTAGTCCCGGACATGAGACGATTGTCTGTATTAAGCGTAACGCGGATGCCTTGATCGTAATAAAATTTCATNGGATGATATTTCAATGACCGCACTGAATGAGTTTGCCAATTCGAGGTCAGGCAGATCTCGAGAGGAATGCGGTGGTCATTTACATAATTCATGAGGTCTTTGTCTTCTTTCAGTCTTGTACCGTGTCCAATTCTGTTGGCACTGCAATGATGGATTGCCTGATGAATGGATGATGGTCCAAAAGCTTCGCCNGCGTGGATAGTGGCATTGACATTATTATTGCGGATGAGATAAAACGCTTCCCGATGCTCTTTGGCAGGAAAATTTTCCTCAGCTCCAGCCAGGTCAAACCCCACCACTCCTTTATTCTTATAGCGCACAGCAATATCTGCCAGTTTTAAAGATGCTTCCGGGGAAATGTGGCGAATTCCGCAAATGATGATACCTGAATGAACACCAAAATCTTTTTTACCTTTATCCAATCCCTGCTGGACGGCTTCCACTGATTCACCCATGGTCATCCCTTCTGCAGTATGGAGAATAGGGGAATAGCGAATTTCGATATAGCGCACGTTTTCCTTGGCGACATCTTCGATTAATTCGTAGGCGCAGCGCTCCAAACTTTCAGGTGTCTGCATAACGCTTAACGTAATATCGAAACGNNNNATATAATCTTCCAGGGAACCGCGCTTATCCCCAATGACGAGAGCTTTACGAAGATCGTCAATATTTGATGCCGGAAGCTCAATGCTGTCTTTTTGAGCCAGGTCAAGTACAGTGTCTACCCGCAGACTTCCATCCAAGTGGCAATGGAGCTCAACTTTGGGTAGTCGTTTAAGTAAAGCGTGAGTTATTCTCATTTTTTTGTAACAGATTTGTAAAGCCAGAAAATCACAGCCGCGAATGTCACCAATCCAAGTAGTTCAAAACCCTGAAAATTCGGCCACCAGTCTTTATTCCCAGTGACAAAAATGGGTACGGCCACAAGTATGCCCATTAGNGCTTCCCCGGTAATGAGCCCGGATGCGATGAGCAGTCCCTTCTTTTCGGACGTTTTTGAGGCGCCTGCTTTTTTACCCAGATGATTGATCATACCGCCGATGAAAATGGGAACAGTCAATGTTATGGGCAAGTAAATTCCTACTGCAACAGCCAAAATTGGAACGCGAAAATCCGAGCCGCGCTTTTCCTGTCTAATATCGATAAGAATTATGAAAACGGCGATCAGAGCGCCTATGTAGACGAATGTCCAGGGCAGGTTACCCGTAAAGACGCCATCGGCCACTGATTTCATCAGTGTCGCCTGTGGTGCAGAAAGTGTGGGCGAACCGATTGTATATGCGGTATGCAGTATGTCCAGGACCAATCCCAGCACCACGGCAGCGCTGACAGTTCCCACAACCTGCATTACTTGCTGTTTCCAGGGAGTTGCACCCACAATGTGGCCTGTTTTCAGATCCTGCATATTGTCACCGCCGATGGCGGCAGCACAGCAGACAACAGCGCCCACCATAATGGCTCCGGCAGCACCAACTTCTGAACCGGTACCCAGTATTGCCAACAACAGCAATGATGAAAATAATATTGTTGCGATGGTTACTCCTGAAATAGGATTATTGGATGAGCCCACAACACCGGCCATATACGCTGCCACAGCAGAGAATAAGAAACCGAATACCATCATCACAACTGCCAAAAGGGCGGCAATCCCAGCTGATTCAATGATTCCTAGATATAAAAAGAAAACCGGTACAAGCAATCCTATCAATGCATAGCCCACATAATTGATGGGTATATCCATTTCTTCTTGCGGAACGTGCGCACCGGACTGGCGATGCTTTACTGCATCGAGGCTGGCTTTAATTCCGGCTACCAATGGTTTAAATAATTTGATTAATGACCAGACACCGCCCACAACCATGGCACCGACACCCAAATAGCGAATTTTTGAATTCCAGATATTCCAGGCCGCATCCATGGCATCACCTTCATATCCATTGATGGCTGAATAGATGGGAATAGCCACAGCCCATGAAATCAAACCTCCAGCCAAAACAAGGATACCAATATTTCGTCCAACAATATACCCAACGGAAATAAGCGCAGGGGAAAGGTCTGTCCCGATTCCGAAGATAGATCGCCCGACACCAGCAGCACCCACAATTTCGGCATGCCACATGGCAAAACCCTGCTGGCAAACTTTCATACCTCCGCCAATCAGGCTGGCAATACCAATTGTTTTTAATCCTCCGGCTGCATCAGTCTCGCTGCCTTGCCGGGCTTCTTCTCCGGCTCGCAGAACTTCCGCCGTGGCAATTCCTTCCGGATATTTGAGTTTTGCAACCACGATTAATGCCCTGCGCAGTGGAATGGTAAACAATACACCGATGACACCGCCAACGGTTGCGATCTTTGCCACTTCCATATAATCAAATGTTTCCCAGTAGCCCAGTAATACAAGCGCAGGAATGGTAAAAATCACGCCCGCTGCCAGGGATTCGCCGGCAGAAGCGGCAGTTTGAACAATATTATTCTCTAAAATATTTGATTTTTTAAATAACGACAGCACACCCATGGATATAACAGCAGCGGGGATAGAGGCGGAAACGGTCATCCCGGCAAAAAGGCCCAGATAAGCATTGGCTCCGGCGAGGATCATGGACAAAACGACACCTAAAAAGAGCGCTTTGATCGTGATTTCGGGAAGTGGATTGTGGTTTGTCATTGAATTCTTTTGTTTATTGACGGCGAAAGTAGACTAAAATGCTGTTGTGCATCAAGCATTGTAACTGTTGTAATTTTGCTTATCAGAAGGGGTGCTCTTCCGCGCCAGATGGAATTGCTGAGATAACACCCATGAACCTGATCTGGATAATACCAGCGTAGGAAAATTATGCATCTCACATTACTCATTCTATTAACAGCAACATCGCTGTATTCACAAATAAGTGGGTNAGTTGTTGATGCCNAAACCAATNAACCCATTGCCGGAGTCAATATCACCGGTGGAAATACGGGAACAGCTGCNGATNANGAAGGCTGGTTTTCAATTGCAGTCCAGGAAGGAGATGAANTGACATTCTCNCACATTGGATATTCAATNATCTCAACAAAAGCTTTCGNTGGCATGTCCGTGAAATTGAAAGCTATTATTTTACGAAGTCAAGAAATTGTCGTCCGCGCCGGATTGAAAGAAGAATCACACCAGCGCTCCACGAATAGTGTAACCGTGATCGATGCCGCATCTATAAAACGGGCTGACGGCAGCCATTTCCAGGATATCATGGAATCCATCCCGAATTTCAATGCTGCCGGTGGAACCAGCCGTCCCCGCTATTTCCAGATTCGCGGCATCGGCGAGCGTAGTCATTATTTTGCTGAAGGACCGCCCAATTTTTCAGTGGGTTTTGTCATCGATGATATCGATTTGAGCGGACTGGGCATGGCCGGGCTGCTCTTTGATTTGGAGCAAGTAGAAGTATTTAAAGGGCCGCAATCTGCTATTTTTGGTCCCAATGCCCTGGCCGGACTCATTAGCATTCGCTCGCAAGAGCCAACTAATTCTTTTAATGCACATGTTCGATTGACAGGAGGCTCGGATAATATTCAACGTTTTAACGGGATGGTAAATGTGCCTCTGGGAATTGCATTTGCGCTTCGTGTAGCTTTGGAATCGGGCGCAGGCAATGGCTTCCGGGAAAATAAATTTTTAGATTTGAACAATTCAAACGGTCGAAAAGAGAATATTATCCGTGAAAAATTATCGTTTACTCCCAACGAAAATTTCCAAGCTGTGCTCACATCATTCAGGGCTGTACTGGATAATAAATACGACGCCTGGGCGCCGGATAACAATAAAGACCTGTTCACCTATACAAACCAGCAGGGTATCGATAGCCAGGAAACCAATGCCTATTCACTGCGAGCGAATTACAGCGAGAACAAATTAAATACCACACTCATTGCATCACGATCTGAAACTGATCTGGTCCATGCCTATGATGGTGACTGGGGCAATGATGACTTTTGGCTGCAGGAACCATACAATTTTGATCCAGACGTAACCTATTGGAAGTATGAATTCTTTGACAGCACAGCCCGGAATCGTGTCAATCAAACATTTGAAGCAAGGGTAAGTTATGGTGATGTTGTTGTGGGTTATTATACCAAATCACTTGAGGAAAAAGACAATGCTTCCGGCTGGCTCTATGGCGGTGATGCTGCATTGGCTGCCAGTGAATTCACATTCAACGTTTCGGCCATCTATGGACAGATCGACAAACAGATTTCTGATAGATTGAAAATGTTGGCCAATGTGCGCAAAGAAAACAATGAGATCACTTATTACGGCACTGCCAGTTATTTCGATTGGTATGTGTATGGTTTGGCGCCATTAGACACAGTTGCATTTAACATTGAGCATGATCTTTGGGGCGGCAAATTGGCATTACAATATTTGGTGAATGAAAATATGAATGTCTATGGCAGTCTATCCAGAGGATATAAGGCCGGTGGAGTTAATCAGCATCCATCATTAGCTGCAGACAATCGTCCGTATGATCCGGAGTTTATGACCAACATAGAATTAGGTTTGAGAAGATATACGGAAAACTCGACGTTGCATCTTTCAGCATTTATGGCCACGAGAACAGATCAGCAAGTATCGATTTCCAGCCAGCAACGGGAGGGAGACCCCAATAGTTTTATTTTTTACTCTGCCAATGCAACCACTGGTTCGTTAAGCGGACTTGAATTAGATGGCGCCTATAAATTGAATTCAGTATTGTCATTATCGGGCTCATTGGGTTTATTGAAAACCCATGTGGATGTGTTCACGTTTGAGTCTGATTCTGGTATTACATCAACATTGGGTGACAGGAAGGCGGCCCATGCGCCAAAATACTCATTCAGTTTTGCCGTGGATTATTTGAAAGAGAATGGACTCTTCGGCAGATTGGAATTGACGGGAAAGGACAAATTTTATTTTTCAGACAGTCACGATGAAATTTCCGAACCTTACCAGCTGTTCAACGGCCATGTTGGCTATGATTTTGGGAATTGGTCAGTGAAAGTGTGGGGTAGGAATATCATCGATGCTCGTTATGCTACTAGAGGGTTCTATTTTGGATTAGAACCTATCTGGAATGGAGAATTACAGGATCATGAATACCCGGATAGAAAATACATAAGTTTTGGCGATCCGGCGCATTTTGGGGTGATGATTGATTATAATATTAAATGATTGCTGATACAGCGATCAAATATTGCCCGGCATAATAAGTTGCTAAAATAATTCCTTCTGCACTTTTAAAGGGTGTATTAAAGCGATTCCACGCCAATGTGCTGTCAGAGATCATGAATAATGTGGCGCCCCAGGCGGCAGCTTGGGCTAATGGGGATAGAACAGCATTAAAATGGCTCCAGGCTGTAAGCCCCATGGCGGTGATAACTAAAATATAGATCATGACAGGAAGGCGTAGTTTTCCGCTGGATGACCATAATTGAGACATCATGAAGACTGCAGCCAGCACAATGAAAATTGTCAAGGGCCAGGAAAAGACCAGCGCTCCGGCAGTAAAGGCGCCGATGTACCAGAAATGGCCGATAAGAAAGCTGAAAAGTCCCGCTTTAAAGTAATCTGGAAAGAGAAGGAGCATATCACCTCCCAGGCAAAAGGTCAGTCCAATTAATATGGTTAAAGAATATGTATTTGGATTGGTTAGATATGAACTCCCAACCAGCAGTATGAGCATTAAAACTGGGATGGGTTTTACAAGCTTATATCCCGAATCACTGAATTTATATTTTACAATTATTGCAGCAATTAACAGGATAATATAAAGTATAACTTTAAACAATTAAATTCAACAAGTGGAATGAAAAAGACCGCCAACTGGTTTATCTTCTTGCGCTAATTCATTGTACCGTTTTACCGCTGCTTCTGTGTTAAATACATGGGTTATGATATCTTTGTGCTTTAAAAGTTTTAATGTGTCTGGTTTGGTTTTCAGTTTTTGCCACATACCCTGGGATAAAACAATGATGCGGCTGCCATTGACCAATAACTCTTCTACGTCAGCTGGCTGGATACCGGGGGAATGATGGGTGCCCGTTTCGGTCCAGTCCCAGTCCCGTCCGCCACCGGGCCATAGTTTGGCGTCTTTAAAATTGCCCACAACAGTTGTGATCTGTCCCCATTCCAAGTCGTCAATGAGAGGTGATGTCATTCCAGCTTCAGCTTTTTCAATTTCGGTGTAATGATGAAGGAACAGTAAGGCGCATTTTTATTATTGTTGTAATAATCCTGGTGATAGTCTTCGGCGACAGTATATTTCTGTACAGGTAAAATTTCAGTAACAATATTGTTGTCAAAAGCTGACTGAGCATTGGTTAATGACTTTTCAGCTATTGTTTTCTGTTCTTCTGACGAATAATAAATACCGGAGCGGTATTGTGTTCCTACATCTGCGCCCTGCCTGTTGAGGGTGGTGGGATCGTGAGCTTTCCAGAATATATCCAGGATTTCGCTGAATGTTACTTTTTGCGGATCGAAGGTTACCCTGGCCACTTCGGTATAACCTGTATTGCCAGAGCAAACCTCTTTATAAGTGGGTTTGTTGGTATGGCCGTTAGAGTAGCCTGCTTCCACGGTTTCAACGCCATCAATGCGTTCGTAGACAGCCTCCACGCACCAGAAACAACCGGCACCAAGGACAATGGTTTCATTTTCAGCTGACATAAGATGTGCTCCTAAAAAGAGGATAATTGAAATTAATTTTGTCATATTCAATCCAAGTTTATACCCATTCAAACATAGTCACATTAATAAAAGTTTCAAATAATGAACTCAATTGTTCGTTTTGTATAAAACAGTATCTTAATTTTGCTGGCTTAATAAAGTAACAAATTATGTTAAAAGTAGCAGTCCTAAAGGAAACAGCCGAAAATGAACACCGCGTTTCTCTTGTGCCGGAGAGTATTAAACGTCTTGCCAAGCAGGATGTAGAAGTCCTTGTGCAGCGTGGCGCCTTTGCGTACACAGGTTTTACCGATGCTCAATATACTGCAGCCGGCGCAACTATCATTCCCGATTATAATCAATTGATCCAGGATGGTGATATTTTTCTCAAGGTACAATGTGTCTGTCTACAGGACGGCATGATGCAGATCGTGGATCCCTTTAAAGAAAATTCTGTCATTATCGGTTTTTTCAATCCCTTTAAGAATATTCATAACGTAGAAGAACTGGCTACCCGCAATATGACCACATTCTCTATGGAATTGGTGCCGCGGATTTCCCGAGCCCAGCGCATGGATGCCTTGAGCGCCATGAGTTCTGCCGCGGGATATAAAGCCGTAATCCATGCTGCTGCAGAACTGAATAAATTGTTCCCCATGATGATGACAGCGGCAGGTACCATTTCACCGGCGAAAGTCATGGTCATCGGCGCCGGTGTGGCTGGACTGCAGGCGATTGCCACTGCCAAGCGTTTGGGTGCTAAGGTAAAGGCATTCGATACTCGTCCTTTGGTGGCTGAACAGGTAGAAAGTTTAGGCGGGGAATTTGTCTCGCTAGAGACTTCTCAAGAAGCGGAAACAGCCGGTGGCTATGCAGCCGAAATGTCTGATGATTTTTATCGAAATGAACAAGTTATCATAGGCGAACATATAGCTGATTGTGATGTGGTTATTACTACTGCCCAGATTTTTGGTAAACGAGCACCCTTATTGATCACAGAAGAAATGGTTAAAACCATGCGTCATGGGTCTGTTATTGTTGATTTAGCAGCAGAACAGGGTGGTAATTGTGAATTATCCATTGCGGGAAAAACAGTAGAACGGTTTGGGGTAAAGATATTGGCACCAACAGATCTGCCTTCCAGTTTATCTTATCATTCAAGTGAATTGTATAGCCGCAATGTGACAGCTTTGCTATCAGAAATGATCACAGATGGTGCATTGCATTTGGACATGGATGATGAAGTCATTGCCAACACCATGCTGACACACGAAGGCAAGATCATGAATCAGCACGTGATCGATCTTTTGGAAAGAGAAAAGGAAGCTTAATCATGAGTGCCCAATTATTAGTCGAAGTTTACGTATTCGTCCTGGCTATTTTTGTGGGTTTTGAGGTCATTACCAAAGTTCCACCAACGCTGCATACACCCCTGATGTCCGGTTCCAATGCCATTTCTGGAATCACTGTCGTCGGTGCACTGCTGGCAACGGGTAGCGGGTATGGTGAATTAAGTACATATCTGGGGCTGGCGGCTATCATTTTCGCCATGATTAATATTGTGGGTGGATTCATGGTAACACAGCGCATGCTGAAAATGTTCAAGAAATAATATGTTCCAGGAAATTATTATTCCGATCATTTATCTGCTTTCCGCAGTATTTTTTATCCTGGGACTGAAACAGCTTTCCCATCCACGAACGGCATTCAAAGGAAATACCACCGCAGCCATTGGCATGCTCATGGCCATTATCGGCACGGTTATCAAGACGGAGATTGTCAGTTATGATTTGATCATTATCGGTTTAATCGTGGGTGGCGCTGTGGGCGTTGTTTTTGCTAAAAGAGTGGAAATGACATCCATGCCGCAATTGGTGGCATTGTTTAATGGTTTCGGCGGTTTATCATCATTATTGGTGGCTACAGCGGAAGTGTATAAAGGATCACTTCCAGCTACATTCACCTTATCAACGATTTCATTGAGTATTCTCATAGGTTCCATTACTTTTTCTGGAAGTCTTGTCGCTTTTGCAAAATTGCAGGGTTTAATGCGTGGCTCGCCTCTGGCATTCAAAGGTACGCAAATCTTCAATGGCTTATTGATCCTGGCGGTCATTGTAATGACAGTGTTTTCCATTTTAAACCCCGATCAATTATTTGATTATTTCCTTTGGATCATCATATTTTCCCTCGTTATTGGTTATTATTTTGTTGTGCCTATTGGTGGTGCTGATATGCCCGTGGTCATTGCGCTGTTGAATTCATTTTCCGGGTTGGCTGCAGCAGCAACGGGTTTTGTTATTCAAAATGATGCCCTCATCATTTCCGGTGCTCTCGTGGGTGCCAGCGGGATCATCCTGACCAACATTATGTGTAAAGGTATGAACCGCACAATTTGGAATGTTTTATTTGTCGGTATTAAAGTATCCACAAGTACAGCTGAAGGTGTCCAGAAAACTGCCAAATCCTACGAACCGGAAGACACGGTTGTTATCTTCGAAAATGCGAAGCAGGTTATCATAGTCCCCGGTTATGGGATGGCTGTGGCCCAGGCACAGCATATGTGCCATGAGTTGGAGAAAATCCTTGAAGAAAAGAGCGTCACAGTTAAATATGCCATTCATCCAGTCGCTGGTCGGATGCCGGGACATATGAACGTTCTCCTGGCAGAAGCAAATGTAGCATACGACAAACTCTATGATTTAGATCAGATCAACCCTGAATTTGAACAAACGGACGTTGCTCTTGTCATTGGTGCCAATGACGTTGTAAATCCGGCAGCACGCCACGATAAGAGTAGTCCTATCTACGGCATGCCCATCCTTGATGTGGATAAATCACAAACTGTATTTGTTTTGAAACGGAGTATGAATTTTGGTTATGCCGGTATTGACAACGAGTTGTTTTATAAAGACAATACCATTATGATCTTTGGCGATGCCAAAGATACCGTTTCCCGCTTAGTTGCGGAACTGAAGTAATCTTCAGTAACCACTCTTAAATAAAACAAAATTCAACCTTTCTTTACGTGTAAGTATAATTGCTTGTGCAATCGTTATTCTATTGACTATGGGAAAATTGCGCCATTTTTTTAATGGAATTCCTATTTCAACCAAGGAAGTAAAAGAAAAATTGAAAAAAATAAGAGTGGAGAATAACTCTATGAAGCTAACAAAAAATCGGAAACAAAACGGTTTTACCATGATCGAGATCATGGTAGTAGTTGTGATTGTTGCTATCCTGGCCGCTATTGCTATTCCAACTTATGTGGAATATGTGAAAGGTGCTTATGCATCAGAAGCAAAATCCGTTATCGGTAATATCGATAATGCCTCCAAAATGTATTTCCAGACCTACGGCGAATGGCCCGGCGATGTTGAAGAACTGGAAGTAAGTGGTCAGTTGGAAGTAGATCGTTCTACAAAATTGAAATGGACCTTTGCACTTTCTTTGAGTGATGACGGTGGCCAGATCACTGCTGAAAGTACTGAAGAAATGAAAGGCGGACCTGGAAGACTGGTCGTGTTCGATCGTTCCCGAGGTAAATACCTGGGCTACGGTTCACCAGAAGCAAATAAATAATCTATGAAAATTGACGAATTGCTGACGTATGCCCTTGATAGCGGTGCTTCAGATCTTCACTTAAGCACAGGATCTATTCCAATGGTACGCATGAACGGTATTATGAAACCGTTGAATATGGAAGCCGTCACTGAAGGGGAGATTAATGATATTATGCCTCAAGTCATGAATGATGATCAAATCAAAAATTTCCGCAATGTTAAGGAAATTGACTTTTCATATCGCATTGATGGTAAAGGCCGTTTTCGTGTGAATTTTTTCGAACAGATTCGCGGAATATCATGTGTGTTTAGAGCCATACCGGAAGTTCCCAAAAACTTTGAAGAATTAGGCATTCCGCCTATTATGTCAACCTTATCAATGAAAAATCGCGGGTTGATCTTATTGACAGGTCCTACCGGATCGGGTAAAAGTACCACATTAGCTGCCATGGTCGATCACATCAACCAGAATCGTCAATGCCACATCATCACAGTTGAAGATCCTGTAGAGTATTTTCATCATTCCAATCAAAGTCTCATCAACCAGCGGGAACTGGGAGCAACGACCCATAGTTTCACAAATGCCCTGCGGGCAGCTCTCCGTGAAGATCCCGATGTAATCCTTGTGGGTGAGATGCGGGATCTGGAAACGATTTCCTTGGCGCTGACTGCAGCGGAAACCGGCCATCTGGTTTTATCTACTCTGCATACATCCAGCGCTGTAAAAGCTGTGGACCGTATTATCGATATTTTTCCATCCAGTCAGAAAGGACAGATCCGTTCAATGTTGTCAGAGAGTCTCGAAGCAGTGATCGCTCAAAAACTTATTCCTACGAAAGATGGAAAGGGAAGAGTGCCTGCCTGTGAGGTCATGATCACTACGACAGCAATCCGTAATCTTATTCGGGAAGACCGCATTTTTCAGATTGATTCTGTCATGCAGTCAGGTGGTGTGGAAGGAATGCAGACATTGGATCAGGATCTGCAAAGACTTGTTTCACAAGGAAATATAGATCGTTCAACCGCTGCCCAGATTGCCAATAATCCCAAACTGTTTGGAGCCAATGTTCTCTGATGAAACGTTGTTTCCAGTCTGGTTTTTCATTTATTGAAGTTATGATCGGTGTGGTGATCATCAGCGTCGCTGCCTATGGGATGGTGTTGAGTGCTACCCATGCCCGTGGTGTTTTACGTGCTTTGGCTATTAAGGAAAGAGCTGTGGATGAACTCACTGGTTATGTGGAGCACATGAAAGGCCGCATTGCAGATGGTAATTTGACGCTTACGGAAAAATCAGGCGACTTTATGGGTGAAACTGTGTTTCTCTATGGCAATGATAATTCGGTTGTCAAGATTCCTGCAAAAATTTATTATGAGAACATTACGCCTGTTTATACCGATTCAGTCAGTTATATTGACCGCTATCTGCTCCACGCTTGGATCGAATGGGAGGATTTTTCTACGCCAAAAACAAAATTCACCAAGCGCGCTGAAATTGAAATGGTCATGCTGGAGTTTCCACAATGAGACGCTTTAAAATTCCTCAATGGCAACCCGGATTGACCATCATCGAAATGGTTACAACAATTGTCATTTCTGGAATTATGATTCTTGGGTTGGGGTTGAGTATGAGGACGATCATGTACCATTACCAGGATGATACCGTACTGCAGGAAGTCCGTCTTTACGGCAATACCGTTATGCGTGAAATCATGAAAGAAATCAGTCTGGCGCGGTTTATTGAATTTTCACCTATCAATAATTATGAAAGAATATTCTTAACCAAATATGATAATTATGGCAATCCAACTAATACAACGATTACAGCCAATGCCATCGATGGCGTTCTTTTCAATTATCAACTGCCATTGAATGGTACACTACCATTGCCGAAAAAAGGCAGATTTCGCAACAATAATCAGCGCAATATTACTTTAAGGGAATTTGACGCCTGGGAAACGAAGGTTGTCAGTTCAAAATTGCAGCGTTTCGCCCAATCGACAATCACCTTACTCCTGGAATTGGAAGTGGAAACTGAAAATGCTCCTGGGGGCAGGCAGATTGAAATTCTCCGTTTTCAGCGTAAAGTGTTTATGTCCAATAAGTATATCAGTATGGCATCGTCAATCGGATCCATGAGACCTACATCATGAAGCTTTTTTCCAGCGGATCAGTAACGCTTACTGCGGTCATTTTCATTTTTGTAAGCTTATTGCTGTCAACCAGTTATTTGAAATACGCTATGTCCGCGGGTGTTATGCAGAAATATCGTTTCGAGGAAACCAAAGCGCTATATCTTGCGGAAACAGGTATCAATGTAGAAGCATTGCCTGTACTTCCGAAAATTACCAGCCCCGTGCTAGTTATTTCTAGTGATGTCCAATTTAGAAATATGGGTACATATAGAGATGTGTACTGCTCAACATTTACTGATAATATGGGCCAGAATATTTTTATGGCCAGAGGTAAGGGAACAAGTTATTTCAAAAATACAATGGGTCAACCGGTAAGCGTTACCCGTGAAGCCAACCTGCAAATGATTCCGGAGAGTTTTGCCCATTTTATGTATTTTACAGAATCAGAAGAACCTGGTGGTGGGCCAGGTTTAGGCAGTTATGTTTCGTTTGGTGGCAGTGATGTTTTGGAAGGCAAAGTTCATACCAACGGACAAATGCAAATGAGCAGCTGGGGTTGCCCGGATTTTACAAATGCACGCGTTGCGGCTGCCCAGGGAATAGCATATAATAATTGTAATCCCGATCAATGGTTATCGGCAAATGATGAAGCTGTAGAAATCTCATTTCCCCCTAATAATGCACATCAAAGGGCCATCGAAAATGCGGATTTTGTTTTCACCGCGGATGATTTACTATTTCAAAGTTCCGGCAGGGATACACTCATTATGACCGAAATAGAATTTGTGGATAATGGCTTTATGATTTCGCAATGGGCATATCAAATTCCGCCCATCGGTGCTGAAGGGCCTCCGCCTACTACCTTCCGCTGGGATTTAGATACTTCACCCAATTTGTTAAATGACAGGCGCATTGCTTTTGATGCGCCCTGGGATACGCTCACAGGATTATACTTTACAGATACCCTTTTCATCGATAACGAAGATGTAGATGGTAATGATATATCAAATGTTTTAGATGATTATGAAGTCGGTGATACGATTTCTGTTTTTGCTGCTGATCCGGATTCCAATAAGAATTGGTTGGGAATTATTATTGACATCAGTACAAATGTGAGTGGTGCCATTTTTACCATTTCTAATTTGATGCAATCCTTTGAGAATGGCTTTGTTGATGCCGAAGAAGTGACACTAGCCTTTCTCGCTTCTCCGGACAATACTATCCCCTTCAACCGCTTTGCGAATTATCACAGCCATCTTAATGACGGCTGGAGTTTATGCGACACCAGCGGTTTTCATCATTTTGATTTTGATATACCGCCAGGAGGTCCTGATATAATGCCAACAACCATGTATTATGCAGGCGAGCAGACAGTAATTTATGTCCGTAATGGACAGGTACGTGTCAAAGGTTTTGTTGATGGCCAATATACAATTGTAACCGATAAAAATACTTATTACCGCCGTAGCGATGATTTTACTATATGGGACCGTGTCTGGAACAATATCTGGATTGTGGATGATCTCATTTATGAGGATTCTAATCCGATGACAGGTGAAGTAGTCTATGGCACATTCAACAGACTGGGTTTATTTTCTGGTGCAAACATTATTCTTGCTAATACGGAAGCCAATGGAGCACGCAATAATAATAATGGTATAGATATAATTGTCAATGCTGCAATGCTGGCTTCAGAAGGGTCCGTCGTCGCACACTACTGGCAGAATACAATTTCAACTGCAGCTTACAACAGCCCCAATTTAGTTAATCCAGCAACATCATTGGGTGACGGCCGCGGACCCCGACGAAATCCAAATTCTTCTTTGCCGTCTTATACGGGCAATAGTGATTTAAGAGGCTATTTTCGCTTTTGGGGTTCAATGGCCCAGAAGAAAAGAGGATATATGAAGCGTAATGCGCCGGGACCGTATAACGTATCTCCTGGTATTGGCTACGATAAAGATTACCATTATGATTATAATTTTACAGATTTTTCCATCCCGCCGTATTTCCCTGCAGCTTCCAGAGCAGACGGCTCTATGTCACTGGTCATTAAAGCTTATGGTGAAATCCCCACAAATACTAAAGAAGGAACTACACAATGATTCTCGGCCTCGATATAGGCAGACAGTACATAAAAGCAGTTGTGCTTCATAAAACAAAGAGTGGACATAAACTGGTGAACCATGGTTTGCGGTTGGTACCGGAACCTAATCAGACGTTTGACCCAGAAAAAATATCTCAACCGCACTGGGTGATGGCTGTTCGTGAACTGATGAAAGAAATGAAAATAAATCCCAAACGAGTTAAACATTTAGTAACGAGTTTGAACGGGTCTCATGTAAGCGTGAAACAAATTACGACCATGGATATGCCGCAGGAAGAATTGCTTTCATCCATGACCTTTGAAGCTCGAAAACATATTCCAATGGATGGCTCGGATGCTGTAATTGATTACCAGATTTTTGGTTCAAACCCTAAGGAAGTTGATAAGATTGATGTGGCGCTTGTGGCCTGCACCAAAAAAACATCTAGCGCCCATATTGAATTGCTTAAGGAAATCGGTTTTAAACCGGGCATTATCGATGTGGACCCAATCGCTATAATGAATTCTTATGCATATACCAATGATCTTCCGGAAGACGGTGCTGTGGTTTTGCTGGATATTGGTACAGTTTCCAGTGCCTTGACAGTATGGGGTAGGAAAGATGCGTTTTTTACGCGTGATTTACCTATTGGTAGCCATGAATTTGTGAAAGCGCTTGCTACCAAATTGGATAAGGATTATGTCAGTTCTCATGATGAATTGTTGAAAGAGGGTGTGAATTGTTTTAATTCCAGCGATACTGAAGAAACAGACAGCGGTATTGGTATTGCTGAACGCACTGTTTTTGACAACTTCGTTGAAGATATTCGACGTTCGTTGCGTTATTATGCGAAAACAACAAACCAGAGCTTTTTCACACATTTATTTTTAACGGGCGGTGGTTCAGCCACTGAAGGTTTGGCTGAATTAATTCAAAGCAAATTGAACCTGGAAGTGAGCATATTCAACCCCATGCAGTCATTTGAGGGGTATGATGTAGAAGCAATAGTCAATCCAGCTCAATATACTGTAGCTGTTGGTTTGGCTTTACGGGGTGGAGGGTTTGACGCATGATAAAATTTATCTCCATCAACCTGAACCAATCTGAAAGCCGGGAAACCATCCGTGAACAATGGAAAGACCGCAGCCGCTGGTTTATGTTTGGTCTGATCACAATACTGCTATTGTTTGTAAATGTAGAAACATGGTGGATTAGCCGCGGTTATACCAAATTGATCGAACGCAAGGAATCTGAAATAAAAGATGTAAAAGCTGAAATCAGTACTCTACGTAAAGAAGGTAAAAACCTCTCCAAAGCAGATATCATGTCATTAGCTGAACTGGAAAATAACCGTATCCTGTGGGCCAGGAATATGCAACTCATTGGTGAAATGACCCCGGAAGACATGGCCATCACTTCAATGAAATACAAAAAGGATAAAATCATTATAGGCGGTATAGCTGTAATTTTTGAAGATAGAAAAGATTTTGATATTGTCCATGATTACATAAATAGACTAAAACGTAACAAAAAACTTGGAGAAAATTTTTCAGGAATTAAATTCAACCAAGGTACTTTAAAAACTATCCGTGCGCAGGAAGTTGTAGAATTTGAAATTGAAGCGGCTTTAAGGATTTCTGCTAAAAAGAAAGGGAATATTTCATGAAAAATCGTAATAGCATGATAACCCTGATCTTGTTTGGATTAACCATTCTTTTCTGGCTGAATCAAGACTGGTTGATCGGTGAAAAACCGCTTGAATTAAAAGCATTGGAAATGGAACAGGAAGAATTGAATGAGCAATTAATCAGTGCCCAGATCCTGGCTAATAAACTGGACCAGGTATATACACTTTTTGATGAAAATCTGGCCTTATCTAAACAGGATTCATTAGCAGAGGACGCGTCAATTCCTTTTCTAAAAAACCTGACCGTAACAATGAACAATCTGGAAATTACATTGCTGAATGTGAAGCCCCAGCGCAGGGTAGAGAAAGGTAATTTTTTAAGGACACCTTATGAATTAATTATTAAATGTACTTATAGCCAATTGGGAAAATTCATGGCTGAAATAGAACGGTCCCCCAGGTTGATCATCATCAATGAGTTTACTGTTAAAAATGGTATCGAACGCGTTAAAAGATCAGCCACGGAAGAAGACCTGTTAGCACAGATTGTTGAAATCCATTTGGCAACGTTGACACTCGTTAAATCCAAAACAAAAGCGATATGATGAATAATAGAAATAAAACCATCTGGGTTATTTTAGTTGTTTTAAGTGTGGTTTCTATTACAGTAGCCGGTTATAAGCTTTATCCGATGAATAAAAAATGGGGAGCTGCAAAAAATCGGGCTGAAAATTTACAATTTGGTGCTGATAAGCAATTGGAAGGTGTGATCGATTTTCTTGAAAAACGCTTAAAGGAACGTAATGCCTTTGATTTTACCCTGGAAAAAGAACCGCTGCGTTTAACCAATGTATTGTATCTCACCGATGCCCAGGGACGAATGCTGCGCTATAGAAATAAAAATAAACTCCGCGTAACC
>PAWC01000026.1 GCA_002713385.1 Fidelibacterota bacterium | reverse complement strand
CCCCATATCATACTCATACTCATTAATACTATCAAAATTAACCGTACCATTAGCGCACCACTGCAAATTTGCCGATATAATCTTCCAAACCAGTAGCTTCGACTGTGAAGATGTATAATCCTGGAGCAATTTCCTGATTATTCACCGTACGCAGATCCCACACTGTTTCACCACCTGAAAAGATTTCATTAGAATCCGAGCTGGTTAAGTCTTCATGCTCTAAAGTCTGGACATGCTCTCCATTGACTGTAAAAATTTTAATCGTACACACAGGAGGCAATTTGGTAAAACGAATTTGCCGTACCCACTCTGTTTCATTGATATGCGAGCGTACGATGTACGGATTGGGAACGACCCCAATTTTAGATATTTGTTCCTGGGATTTAAAACCAGCATAGATCTGAATAAAATTCCTATCTAGGATGGTTGTCCCTTTCGAATTTTCAATACTGGCATAGCCGTCCGGGCTGGACCAGTGTTCCGGATTCGAGTATGACCATGATGTATCAGGAATAAAACCACCGTTCGTATCGTCTTCCCAGGTAATAACAAAATCAGACTCCACGCCCATGTCATATGCTGTAACAGCATAGGTATACTGTAATCCATCCTGGACATCTGTATCCACAAAGTAATAATGGTAATCCTTACTGTTGATGGTTGCCAGTGTGTCGATGGCCTCCAGCCCCGTATCATTCCCAAGGTTAAACCAGGGTGCATGTGGGTCCGGACCGGAAATCGATCGACCGCGATTTAAGCCATTTGCACATTCATCATTTTCCCAAATGCAATGCACCGAATCTTCATCAGCACTCAGATCGAACTGGGCATAGGGCTGCCATCCAACAGCAATACCATAATCATCATAGATCTGTTTATCAGGTGTACCCCACGTACTGCCGCCATCTTTACTCTTATAAATCTTATACCCCTCAAAATCAGCATAACCGGTAACAATATCGTTTGATAATTCAGCAGCATTATCCCAGAACAATGTCACTTTATTATGATCAGTTACTGCATGTACTTCCGGTCTTGTGGGAGGTGTATAGCCCTGGTAATGGGAGTTATACATTATCTGGGCAAACTTGGCGTTGCTGATCAGATCCTGCTTATTCTGGCCAAAAATAATACAAAATGAAAAAGGTACTTCTTCACCAACTTTTAAATCAAAGGGGCCACAGCTCATAATAAAAACACAATCCAACCCGCCATCAAATGCATCTTCTTCTTCTAGGCCTTCAAGGGAATCAAAGTGCGGATTGAGTTCTATGCCTATGTCTGTATCCGGGTTTGGTGTATGAAAAAACCAGGCCTTTTCAGTCGATTTGATATTGGTTGTATCTCCGATCATGAGTTTATACATGATTTCTTCTTTATTTTTAGCTTGAGGACAGCCAGAGCCGCCAGCAAAACAGCTACTGTTTCCTTCCCTGTTGACTACACCAGGACGATTGTACCAGTCGAACCAGTGCCAATCCGTCATTTTTAAAGCTTCACCGGGATAGCGGTCCGGGAAGCCATCCAGATCCAAGTCAATTTCCCGCGTTGCCTTTGGCGTATCCAGTAACTGCGTGGCTACAATTCCCAAATCCGTTGCGCCATTACTATTACCGTCATAATCATAGATCATGGCCATACTGACAATGAGTGATTCGCCACCGATCTCGAAGCGCTCATCATAGTATTCCATATAATCATCATCATTTGTATGCACGCCAAAATTGCCGTATATATCCGTACTGGCGGCATCCGCATCCATGTAGAACCCAAGGGTAACACCTTTATAATTAAACCCCTTGCCATGGTTCAGTTTTGTGCCATCGGGCATAATTAAGCCGTGATGGAAATTGCCGTCTTCATCGTACCAATCACCACTTTCATTGCGCACACGGACAGTGACAAACATGATATCTTCGGCGTAGGATACACCGTATGAATGGGCTTCTGCTTTGACCTTAAAGCCCATGGGATATCCGGCTACATCATACTCATCATTTGTATTGACGAGATTACCGCGATGTGCCCAGCGGTCATCAAATTCCATATACACATCTGTATCTGAAATGAATCTGCCCGGCACTTCTTGCCAGCAATCGGGGTCTTTCCGTGTACCGCTGCAGCCTGGCAGATCTTCAATGTATTCTTCAGCCCACCAGCCTGGCCAAAAAGCTTCCATTTCTCCCGTTTCAATATTTAATTGTGTCGGCCAAGTCTGGGAATAATTACTATGGGCCAATAAGGGGTAGGTATCTCCGGGATCAGAAAAATACGTATTCCCAAAAATATCTCCGGATGATATGATAGTATTATGGGTATTAACCCTTGCTTTTGTTGTGGCCTGCCAATCAGTATTGGAACTTCCTCCAATACGTGTGAACCAAGATTCTGCTACATTCACACCATAATATTGCTGCACGTCATCACGGGTCCATTCTTCCTTATCTTCACCATAATCATAGACATCAAAATCATCTGTCCGTTCCTTGAGCTTGGGGCGCAATGCCCAAATATAAATCAGCCCCATCTTTGAGTCAGAATTATTAGGGTCAGATGTTTCTTTTGCGCTGATGAAAATGCGTTCATTGGTATCATCAATCCCCCATTGGTAATAATCGTTTACCAAGTCAATAGACAGTGCTTTTGCAATACTGTCCGGACGCCAAATACCATCATCATTTTCTGCTTCAAATAGGATACTCACAAAATTGGTATCACCATCTTCATACCATGCAGAATAAGCATCTTCAGATGTCCACGTTTGGCGAATAATCTCACCCCCAACCTGGATACTCTCGAACAAGGACCAATCAAATTCAGATGTATATTTTTGCCCTGGTACACCGGTTAAAAATGATACATTTGGCAGGTATGTATAATCGCCCCACAATCCAGCTGGGTGGTTATTCCAATCAATAAAACCACCATAGTTTGTGATCGCATTTTTAATCTTGCCTTGTAGTAAAAACCCTTTAGCACGGTCATTCATGGGATTGGTAGGAAAAGGATAATCACCAATTTTTTCCAAATTGACAGGGATTCCTTTTTTCACCGTTACGGCCACTCGTCGCTCGATTCCACTGTCTTTACCCAATAATAAAGTAAAGACCCATAAAATTATAGCAAACCGTTTCATCATTTGAAATCAATCCGTATATAAAAATTCATCTGCCGTGGTGAATAGTACATCCATGGCCTATCATAATAAGAACTGGGTTTATCATGTTCTGCATCCGGTAATCCGACTCTATCTGTATAATATTCACCAGGTTCATCAGCCGTACCTGTCAATTGCCAAATATCAAGCTCATTAATAATATTGAAAACATTTTGAATATTGAGTCCCATATTCACTGTCAATCCATAATACTTAAATGCCTTTGTAAAAAGCAGGTTTACATTTCGAAATGGTGGTTGACGTTTAGAATTTGGATTCTTGACATCTGACTGTGGATCACGCCCATTAAATATTAAAGGTGTATAGGGTGGCCCTGATTGATAGAAAGCAGTGATACCAGCGTTGATACCTAGAGGAAGCCTAGAATAAATCGAAAGTGTTAAATCGTGAGGCCGGTCATAGGACATAAGGTATTCACTCGATGGAGCGTCAACATAAATTCCTGTATCACCAGCCCAATCATGAGCACTGTTAGCCTTGGCGATGGAATAGGTATACTGCAGCATGGTATTAAACCACATACCCCTGTTTTGCAGCATGAATTCAATTCCACGAGCACTACCATAATCCCCATTGGAAAAAACCCTATATTCATATACACCTGACCGGCTGGTCCTGTAAAATAAGTTCTGGGACATATTCTTGTTATAGCCGCCTAGTGTAAAAGCCCAATAGCGATTGAATTGAATATTAAAGGCAAATGAATATGATTCTGTTCTTTGCGCAATCATTGATGCATTACCAACCGATTGACTGGAAGAGGATTCAAATAATTCTTCAGGATCTTCCAGCATATTTGTCCGCAGGAAGACATTCTGATACGTAGGCGTTTGATAATAAATACCGTAATTGAACGTAAACGTGGCCTGGTCTGTAATCACATGACTGAATCCCAGCCTAGGGCTAATTTGGTAGGTCCACTTCGTATCTGTGAATAATACCTTTTGCTGGACTAAACCAGCTAAGTTACTTGCCGGTTCGTCACCTTGATCCCAACTACCATTGCCATTAAGATCGGAGTAAAACCAAGGCTGCCCCGGAGAAAATTTGCCCAATGTGTCTGCCCAGACCTGGGTATTATAATTAACAGCATCAATCCTTAAACCTGCGTTGACAACCATCCAAGGAACTTCAAACGTATTTTGTATATATCCTGAAATTTCTTCAGGTTCACGATAGGCATCCCACTTTCCATTTTTATTGGCATCAGCATAGGGTTCGCCGGGATCATACCTGTTGTTGCCTTGACCACGATCCGGTGCTTCATAGCCATCATCGGTTGGTAACAATGAATCCGGGCCTGTATCCTGCCAAAATTCACCAAAGGTCTGTACAAATGCTCCTTCACCCAGCCAAGGTGCTACAACTTCATAATAATCCAATTTGTGGGATTTATAATCAAATCCGGATCGGATCTTTAATTTATCCGTCACCTGGGATGTTAAGTCGATCCTGATTTCATTTGTCTCGGCCCGGGATTTATTAAATAAACTACTATGCCCTCCAAAAATCCTGCCCTCGGTCCAGGCATAACCATTAAATGTAGGCATATAATAATAGGGGTCATCTGCAAATCCCGAATAAAAGTAACCCAGGTATTGCGCATCAGGAGTTATTGCTGGGTACGCCTGGGGATGAATTGCCGGGTGCAGTCCGACACTGTTTTGCAGAAAATTATAGTCCATAAATGGTACATAGTCCTCATACATCTCCGGCTCTAACCAATAACTACCATCTCTTTCATAAAGCGCGTTAACAAGTTCAGGACCATCCCATTGTCCATCTGTAAACCCCGTTCCATCACGATCAACCCAGGGCTCACCCTGATCCCAGATACCATTGCTATTTAAATCCGTGAAATCTTCCGCTGTATCCCAATTATACAGGCCCGGTTCGGATCCAACATACCAGCCGCTGCGGGGATCAACCATCGTATAATATAATGTATCCCCATTATCAGATAAAGAGTAAGGAACCATATCCGGATTGTAAGGGTCGGATGTATTTTCATAGGGACCCGCGCTATGACGCCATTCAAACCAGTCCGGCCGTCCATCATCATCACTGTCCTGCCAGCGCACACCCAAGAACTTGTCCTGGATAAAACGGGAAGTCCTTACGGTGAAGAATGTTCGACTGGTGACAGATTGATTGTATTCCAGATAATAGCGATAGGTATCCTCAAATAATTCTGTTTGACCATCATCCCAAAAAATAAAAGCAGGGTTGAACACTTTTTGATGGTTTTCGACCTGCCAATATGATGCATTGAGTCGAATCTTATTGGTGGGTTTATATGTCAACTTACCAAACACATCCCAGGTTTTACGAAAACCAAAACCTCTGAACCCGGCCTCATTATCCCAAGGCTGCACCAGGTTTTCCTTGTTATCATCAAGGATATTCAAGTATTCCTGGTAATTGGAACCATCGCTAAGTAATTCCGGTAATAGCTGATATATTTTATCATCAAATTCAAAAACCCTGGCCGAACTATTATTGGTGTATTCCCCTGATATCCAATAAGACAGTTTATTAAATCCCCAGATGGGCCCGCCGAGACCAATCGATATATCATCATAACCGCGCAATTCGTCATAACTGGAACCCATGGATGCACCGACCCCACTGGTTTCATAACGCAATCCGTATTGAAATTTTTTCCCTCCAGATCGAGTATGAAGATTGGATACTGCTGACATAGCATCCCCGTATTCAGCGTTAAATCCACCAGGCTGCCAATCCAGTTGGCGTACGGCCATCAAATTCAGTCGTGTACCGGTTCCTATCACATTAAAGATAGGATTACGCAGGTACATGCCATCCATCATATAAGCAATTTCACCTGAACGGCCGCCGCGGACGTGAACTTCTTCAAGCCCCTTTTCTTCATAATCAGGAATACCATGCATCCGGCTCTGAACTCTGACCACACCGGACTGTAGAGCATACACTTCATTTAAATCTCTTATCGGCAGTGATTCAATTGTTTCACTATCGATGGTTATTTTCCGTGACGTCTGTCCTTTTTCCACCAGAGGTTTTTCACCGTATACTTCNACTTCATCCCCTTCAATGGCCGCAATCGCCAGTGTGAAATTCAGCCACACAGTTTGATCCATAATGACATTAACATCTTTCATCGTTTGTGTCTGGTAGCCGATCATCATCACTTTTACATCATATATACCTACCGGCAGGTTTAAAATGATATAATTACCGTTTTGATCAGCAATGGCACCCATGGCGAGTTCAGGTACGAAAATTTGTACACCGGGTANCGGGCTGCCTTCCGTATCTTTGACTTGACCGCGAATCGTACCATCCGTTCCTGCCACTATGATACTGCAGAGAACAATCAATATAATTGTAGATTTAAACAATTTCATCGCGGCAGTTCCACGCGCTGTAAACCGGCCGTGCGCTTTATCTGAAAGGGATCTTCGAGTTCGGGAATATTTTGTAATTCGTTTATTTTAACAATATGGGCCCGTTTAAGCAATTTCGCAAACTGCCCGCCACCGCTTGAANTAGCAGAAAATCTGCCGAGTTCCCANCGGGATATACCTAACCATATTTCTTCTTTGGCATCGGGCCGTTCTGTCCAGCGAATATGAAGTTCATCTTTGACTATACCATAGTCTTTTACCAGCCAGGAAATGCTTTTTTCTCCATATTCAACATCAGTACCAATCATGGTCTGTGTCAGAATGTTTGTAATTTTAAACGCATCTNTAAATGTTGTATCTGCTCCGGGGCAATCATCGATTGTATCTGCGGACCAGGCAGCGTTGGCATAACATTCCACTGCANCATCATTATTTATAAAGCCCCGGACTTTTACCGCCGGGACAGTCACATCTTCAACGTCCACTTGGAAAGATCGTTCAACCCGATAAATCGCCACATTAGTCGAGTCGTAGTACATTGTTTCAACACGTTCACCCTCTCGCAAAAGGCCGTTGGAAGTATAATACACAACTTCATCTTCAAACTCATTCTTGAACCAGAAACCAGATGCCATTTGTCCTTCAGACCAATAATAACCGTACGGTTTAAAAAAGCTGGGCTTTACCAGTTTATAAATATGTTCGAATTGTTTGAACAGCAAATAATCGTAATCCTTACCTTCTGTATTATCATCCTCCCATTCTGTTTTAACGATGAAATAATCNTCCTGACCTTCTCCACCGACAATATGACCGATCACTCGATTCGTTAATAGTGTTACCAAGGAATCCTTATCAGTTGCTGTCACTGTTTTATGATCTTCAAAAACAATTTCTTCAATGATATCGTAATATATAATTCCCCAGCGCGTGACAAGTGAATCACCCGTTTCAATAACATCGATTACTTGAGGGTTTTGCGGATCAGCCCACGTAACCAGTAAATTATTCGGAATTGGATTAAATATAAATAGTTCATTGGCGCCCGGTTGTTCATCGCCATCCAAATCTGTGTATTCTTCAGCGCCATCGATGATTCCATTTCCAGAATCTTCAAAATCTTCACCAGCATCGTACTGATTATTGGAATTTGCATCCGTGTAAACTTCAGCAGCATCCCAGACTTCATTACAGTTGCGGTCTTCAAAGGGTTCGCTGGCATCTTTTTCATTGTCACTGTCAAGATCATAATAAGGTTCAGCGGGATCCCAGATGCCATTGCCAATGTCAGCTGTCTCCGCGCTATCCCAAGATCCATTATCATTACAGTCTGTATTAACACGAAAAATAAGTGAATCACCATTCAGCTGTTTGCGCTGAAAAGAAAATACGTGACTGAATTCCAAGCGTTCATCAGCCACATATTCATAGGTTGTATCCACCCATTCTGCCTGATCAATAAACAGCACACCCTCATCGATCATGGGTGTATCCACCACTGCCCGATAAGCAATAACATCCATCGTATCTGTATAGGTCACAGTTGTAGTATCAAAAATCCAATCAGAATTGTTTGGTTTATAGCGCTGTGCTTCCGGTTCAGCATCCGTATCCCACACCAGTGATTCCACATTCTTAAACTGGGTTGATAAGATCAGGAGGGAATTACTTTCTACGACATCAGTGATTGTAAGTGAATCGATCAGAGTGCGTTCTGCATACTCGTGTTGTGTAGGCGTAATTTCAACCAGATATTCCGGAAAACTGCGCACATTCAGATTTGGCGGTGTATCCTGGAGAAGATTTAAATATTGATCATAGTCAAATGTGAAATAGCTGGATGAAAAACGGTAAAATTCGACGTTTATATTGGAATCAAAATCGTAAAAATAATCGCTGATATAACCTGTCCTACCACCCAGGTCGGCCGTTTCAAGAGTATTGGCTAGTTCCTCTTCGACTACCTGATTTGTTTTATCCGGTTCTTCACAGGAAATAATCATAAAAAGGGAAAATATAAATAAAAAATGTAATCCGCCTGATTTCATTCTACTGTTTTTATAATTGAACATTTTCATTTACTTATGAACTATAATGAAATATTACAGTTACAGATAAAGCGGTGTTGTCCTGAATGTGACAGCACCGCTTTTAAAATGGTTTTTATAGGTTGATNTCAGTCGGATTATTTCATCAAGACCAGCTTATGGATCAAGGTNTGACCATGTTGCGTCATCTCATAGAAATATATACCGCTGGCTAAATCATTGGCTTGGAAATCAAATGTGTATGCACCGGGTGTTTGTTTTTCATTGACCAATGTTTTNACCAGTTGNCCCATAACATTATACAACTTCAACTCAACAACTCCAGCTTGATCAACTGTATATGCTATGTTGGTTGTTGGATTGAACGGATTGGGATAATTTTGAGATAATGAGAATATTCCAGGCAGGGTTGCTCCATCATCATCAACACTAACAGTGACTGTATTTCCATATGTAGTAAACCANAGATTCTGTTGAAAGGCTGCCATGTTAGCTGGATCACTCAAATGGTTAAGACTATAATTGGGTTGATTATAGATCATAAAACAGTTTGTGTCAGTCGCTGTAGGCGCCATGTGCACATACATTTCATCTTCCTGTAGACCGCCTGTATTTGTCAAATTTTCTGGATCACTCCAGGATATTCCCCCATCTTCAGATTTTGATAAAAAGATATCCCAGTTGAAACCTGCAGTCGATGTATCGCCAAGAGCATGATAAGCCGCCCAAATGACATCATCACTTTGATTGCTTAACCCTGCTGTTCCAAAGGAATTGAAATAATTTCCACCACCATTTCCATTAGGCATTCCATTAAAGCCAAAGGTATTTGACAAATCTGCAATCTGTGATGCCTGCCATGAACCTGGATTTGAAGGGTCATCTGACCAGAGGTGATATAAACCAGATCCGGTTATACTCACCCAAATATAGCCAGGTGTGGATGATTCAACAACCAGCGTGGCGAAAATGTGTAGAGTTCCTTCACTGTCCACATGAACTTCATTATCATACAATGGGAAAACACCTGGACTAACTTCAACTGTCCAGGTTGTGTCCGTCCAAGACGAATCGCCACTCGTTGTATCATTCAACGAATAAAAATTAATGGTATCAGGTAAAAAACCAGACTCCACAAAGATGCGATGCATCGTAGTATCAGGGAGAAAATAAAAGTCATAACCACCTAATCCGTCTGCACTCCATGTNACGCCATAATCCGTGGTTTTACGCATCATGAAATTGTGCCGTTCAGANTGTGTAGAATCTGATAAATAGGCCGCACACATGGCATAACCAATACCNTCATCATTAATATTAACAGACGCTTGTGAGGTTGTTCCTGCCTCGCCAAAATCATTGATGTCAAATAATAATTCCGGAAGAGAATAAAATTGGTAATTCCCAGAAAAATTCACTGATGAACGCATCACATAAGTGGACTTATCAGNAAAATTTTCATCAGGCGTAGAACTCCATTGTGTTGATGTTACTACCATTGCTTTGTTAGAACCATCATCAACTAAAACGGGGCAGTTAAC
The DNA here is from genome assembly GCA_002713385.1 of Fidelibacterota bacterium. Lineage (GTDB taxonomy): Bacteria > Fidelibacterota > Marinisomatia > Marinisomatales > TCS55 > UBA2126. The sequence continues at coordinate 6,478 of PAWC01000026.1, read as the reverse complement.
CCAAAGATCACCAGGAGCATCCAATGGGTCAGAACCATTATACCAACCATAGTTAATATCAATTGTTGGTTGAAAATAAGAACCCTGGTACCATCCATATTCATCATAAGTATACATNGGACGCCCACCGTTATTGGTAGCACTGCCAGTGTAAAGTGTGGCTTCTGTCCAAACAACATAGGGATAATCGTCATTAGCGACTGAACTGGGATAACGTCCTTTTAATGGACCATCAATAACCTGCGTANTNGGACCCATGATTTCATCATTCAAACCCGAATAANTTGAAAAATCAATTCCATCCTCAGATAACGCCGCTTTGATAAAACCACTGTTGTTTGCCGAACTAGCATTACCCTGTTCATCAGTAAAGGGTTCTAATACCCAGCCACGATATCCAATAAGCAATCCTTTTGTATCTACAAATGTCGTTGGACTAGTTTGGCCAACAACCATTCCATATCCATGGACAGAGGAATCGATCAGTACGGAAGTGACATTCGGGTTTTGGGCACTGCGGTATGTCCTATTATTCCTGAGTATTTTTGGCAATGCTTGCTGATCTGTTATATTATTTTCATCAATATTTTTTGTATAGATATTGGGAACAAGCTTTTGCTTTTCAGCAGTAAGTACGTCTGCATTCACAGTCGTAAATACTATAAGACTCAACAATATAAATAATCCTTTTTTCATGATATCTCCTATAAATTCAAATGTTTATTTTTTGCACAAACCGTATCGTAAAGTGTAGCGTTATCTATATTTTTTTCCAAGGAGAAAGAGTGAATAAATACATTAACTTTAAAACCTTAAAAAAGGAAAATTTCACAATGATAAACCGAATTTTAATAATCTTATACTCAATAAATATCCTTTGGGCCATTAATGCATTCCCAGGACTAATCACTGTTCATCAGCCTGATGGGACACCGATTCAGTGTAATGTAAAAGGAGACGAATGGGCCAACTGGCACGAAACACCTGACGGCTGGAGCATCACAAAAAATGAAGAGGGCATTTGGGTGTATGCGGTAGATATTGCTGGACGTTTTCTTGTACCAGGTAGCGCAGTTGTTGGCCAACAACTGCCACCAGCTCATATTGAAAAACATTTAATTCCCATTGCTGAAATCCGACATATTCACACATCTAACATACTACTTCATGCTGCACGGACAGATACATTTAAAATTCCTGTTATTTATTTTCAATTTCCTGATCAATCTGTAACATACCCTTTGTTAGATATTGATAATATATTTAATCAGGAAGGCTACGGTCATCCTGGTCAGCCCAATTCCGGAAGTTTCCGGGAATTCTATGAAGAAATTTCATACAATCAATTCAGCCCCGTATCAACTGTTGCTGGCGTTTTTACTGCACCAAACAACCATGATTATTACGGGAGCGATGGATCAGAATATGGAACGCGTGTACGCCAACTGGTCCGGGCTATGGTGGATTCAGCTGAAGTGGCGGGCTTTGACTGGTCGCAATTTGATAATGATGGGGATGGGGATGTGGATGGCGTAACTCTTGTACATTCAGGAATGGGCGCAGAACAGGGTGATGGCACAAATATCTGGTCGCATCGTTGGTCCATGGGCGATAATGCTGTAACCTATGATGGTGTTCTTATTAATGATTACAATATCAACCCCGAAATACAAAGCAACAATATTGTTGCCATAGGTGTTATAGCTCATGAATTCGGCCATGTCCTAGGCTTNCCTGATCTTTATGATACAGATTATACATCTTCNGGCTCTGGTAAATTGGCNCTCATGGCTAGTGGNTCNTGGGGAACGACAGGGAACNCATCCTGGTATCCCTCCGCAATGANTGCCTGGAGTAAANCTGAAATGGGCTGGTCAAGTGTNNTGAACATTGCTTCAGAGCAANCAAACGTAACTCTGGAACAATCGTATACNAATAATCTGNTCTACAGAGTGGATCACCCCAATGATAACAGTGAATACTGGTTAATAGAAAATCGTCAGAAAAAGGGAACTGATAAACTCATGCCCGAACCAGGCATNCTNTTCTGGCATATTGATACGGAAAAAACTTCCGGCTGGNNTGTTAATAATGATGAGCCNCATTACGGCGTTGGCCTTGAGCAAGCCGANGGCCTATTTGAACTTGAGAATAACGGTTCCAGTGACGGNAGCGATCCCTACCCGGGCNTGACCAATAATAGAGAATTCTCTCATTGTTCCACACCAAGNACTGNGAGTTATTATTTTGAAGCATCGATGGTCGCATTCACAAATATTACTGATACAGATTCTATTATGTCATTTGATATTTCATTTACTGATGTGGAAACGGGTACAATAGGTGGCTTGGGATTTGGTGATGCCTATGCTGTTGGTTATCTTGTCATGTCAATGAATAATAATGTTCAAATAAGTGAACTGTCTTTTGAATTGGATTTTTCTCCGAATATTCTAACAATTCAATCTGCTGATGTATCTGGTAGAGCCACGGCTGATTCGGTTATAGTTACAGAAAATTTCATTGAACTAGTTAATCCTGTTATTCCCTCCGGNAATGATGAAATAATGATGTTTACAGTTTTTGCCAACACCGGTTCAAACGGTAGCNTAAATATCAATTTTGATGAAATTACTGCGAATGATGATAGTGCTTATCAGGTTTGTATCACAGTAGAGGAAGGTGAATATATAGTCAATACAATTGAACAAATTATCATGGTTGATTCAGCTACAGCAGAACCAGGTGGATATGCCCTGGTGGGAGTCAATATTGAAAACAATATTCCCTTAAAAATGTTTATGATAACCATAAATGATTCACCAGATAAACTAACACCAGTGGAAGAATTTTATACAGACGTAAACCAGAATGGACAATATGATGAAGGTGAAATGTATGCAGATTTCAATGGTGATGGTGAATGGACTCCATTTGTNCAAACAACNGAACGAACCGCTNATTGGGACTTAAGCTATCAATTATCTGATGTTGGTATTATGGTTGCCGGATTGAATTCAATTGACTCAATAGCAATAGGTGAAGGACCTATTTTCAAAATCAATTATATGGTTGACAATCCTACAGAAGCAGGAAACGTCAGCATGTTATTAGCATCTGTAAACCTCACAGACATTTTTGGCAATTATAATCTTCAATATGTAGGTTCAAATGGTATTTTCGTTATTACGGCTTTAGGCACTGAAAATGAAACTATTATNCCCGAAAAATTTTCCATGTCCGCCAANTATCCCAANCCCTTCAATCCTGTGACCNATGTTGATTTTGACGTCCCTGAACAGTCGGATGTTTCATTTACCATCTATTCACTGTTGGGACAGGAAGTGCTTTCCATTTCCAGCCCCTACCAGCCGGGATCCTACAAGTTCACTTGGAACGGCCGGGATCAATTGGGCAATGCTCTTCCTTCGGGAGTATATCTTTTAAAGATGGAAAGCGATAGTTTTCTTAAGACTAGAAAACTGGTGTTGATGAAATAACCTACGCCGATTTACGGCGGCGGCGGTAGAGNGGGCTTTTGTTCTTTTCGATCACATCTTTGGTGATGATGATCTTGTGTACCCCATCCATTTCCGGAATATGATACATAATATCCATCATGGCTTTTTCCAGGACAGAACGTAAACCACGAGCTCCGGCTTGGTGTTCATAGGCCTTGGAGATGACGGTCTTCAGGGCATCTTCACTGAATTCCAGCTCAATACCTTCCATGCGGAAGAGTTTCTGGTACTGTTTTACCAGTGAATTCTTTGGTGATATCATAACTTCGTATAATTCAGATTCTGATAAGGAATCCAGCGTTGTCACAACCGGCAGTCGGCCGATCAATTCAGGGATATAGCCAAATTCAATTAGATCTTGGGGTTTGATAAGTGATAATATGCCCTGGCTTTCTGCAAGTTGCCGTTTCCTGCTGCCGCCAAATCCTATTTCAGTTTTACCAACACGCCGGGCAATAATACCTTCCAAACTTTCAAAGGAACCGCCGCATATAAATAAGATATTTCTTGTATTCACTGGGATCAAACTCTGTTCAGGATGCTTCCGCCCTCCTTTTGGAGGTACATTAGCAATGGTACCTTCCAGAATTTTCAGAATGGCCTGCTGAACACCCTCTCCTGATACGTCCCGTGTGATGGAACTGCTGAGCGACTTGCGGCCGATCTTGTCAATTTCATCAATATAGACAATACCCTGCTCGGCGGAATTGATGCTGTAATTTGCCACTTGCAGCAAGCGTACAAGAATATTTTCCACATCTTCCCCCACATAACCGGCTTCCGTTAAGGATGTTGCATCAGCAATGGCAAAGGGTACAGATAAATAGCGGGCTAACGTTTGAGCAATCAGTGTTTTCCCAGTCCCGGTGGGACCGATCATGAGGATATTACTTTTTTCAAGTTCCACACCATCATCCACATCGTTATAAAAAATGCGTTTATAATGGTTATGNACAGCCACCGCCACGGACTTTTTAGTCTCTTCATGGCCAATGACGTATTGATCCAGATATTCTTTTATTTCGGAAGGACGAGGAAGTGTTTTATGCTGGGGCGCAGGTACGTCCGTATCGGGGATCTGGTCAGGNGTTATTTCGGAATGTCTGGCCGGATCAGGTTTCATCTTATTTCCTGGATGTCAATACGGTATCGATGATNCCGTATTTTTTGGCTTCATCGGCACTCATAAAATAATTNCGGTCTGAATCTTTTTCGACCTTGGTGATCTTCTGGCTTGTTTGTTTAGCCAGTATCTTGTTCAGCTTACTTTTGAGACGAATGATCTCATCGGCTTGNATTTTNATATCCGTGGCCTGGCCTTCTGTCCCGCCCATTGGNTGATGNATCATGATCCGGGAATTAGGCAGCGCTGACCGTTTCCCTTTTTTCCCGCCAGCCAGTAGAAACGCACCCATGCTGGAAGCCTGGCCCATGCAAATTGTGGCCACATCAGGCTTAATATAATTCATGGTGTCAAAAATGGCCATCCCCGCCGTGATGTATCCGCCGGGGGAATTGATATAAAGATAAATGTCCTTATCGGGATCTTCCGCTTCAAGAAACAAAAACTGGGCAATAATCAATGAAGAGACATTATCGTCAATCGGGGTACCTAAAAAGACGATCCGTTCCTTCAGCAGCCGAGAATAGATGTCATAGGCCCGTTCGGTGCGGCCTGTTTGCTCAACCACCATGGGAATGAGCTGGGCGATTTCGTTTTGATGTTTAGCCATGTTCGTGTGCTTCCTGTTGGCGGAGGTCCTTCGTCTTAACGTCCACCTCTTTTATTTTAGCAAATTTCTGCAAGTAATCTAATATCTTCTTTTCCATTAAATCATCCTCAATTCTTGTGCGGTTGCTGGGCTTTTTATAATACTTTTCGATCTCCTTGGCATGATCCGGCGAGCGGTCAATCAGCCGCTGGACCTCTGCCTGCACCTCGTCTTTGGTGACNTCCAATTCATTTTCCTTAATGATNGCTTTCCGCACTAAAAACCATTTCATATTCCGTTCCGCTACCGATTGATACGTTTCCCGCACTTTGGCTTCATCTAAATCTTCAGCTCCAGGCTGTTTGGATTGTTTTATATCCTCTACCATATGATCCAGATAGGATTCCACCATGGAAGGTGGAAACTCCGGATTAACTTTTTCGATCATCGCATCAGAAAGCTGACGCTCAAATGCTTCCTTGCTGCGATTTTGATAATTATCCACAATACGTGTTTCCACGCTGGCTCGCAATTCTTCTTCCGTTTTGGCTTCAGGGTCAACCTTTTTGATGAATTCTTCATTGATCTCAGGCAGGACCTCTTTTTCCACATTGATCACAGTCACTTCGTATTCGGACTTTTCACCTTGCTCGTTTTCCGGCAAATGCATACGGATTTTATCCTCGGGTTTTGCGCCTTTGAGCTTATCCAGGTTCTCATCTTTGATGACACCGCCGCCTACTTTCAAATACTGCTTTTCCAGTTTCTTTCCAATGATTGGCAAACCGCTGGGATCAACTTTCTGGAGGTCCGCTAAAATAAAATTTCCTTCTTCCGCACCGGTTTCCACTGTTTCCATAGAGGCGTGATTGCGGCGCAGGTCACGGATCACATTTTCCACATCTTCAATATCGTGGACGTAATTAGTCTTCTGCACTTTCAAAGCACGCTTACGGAGTTTCGGCAAAGTCATTTCTGGCTCAATCTCAAATTTTGCAGTAAAGGATATATCTCCCTCATGCTCAAAATCCACTTTTTCCACCTCTGCCTTATTTACTGGCAGGAGATCTTTTTCCTTGAGTGCTTGCAAATAATATAAATTCAGGGCGTGCTCCACAAAGTCCGCTTCCATGGCCGGCTTGAATTGTTTCAGCAAAACCTTCATGGGTATTTTGCCTGGACGGAAACCCCTGAGATTAACTTTTTTACTAAATTTTTTGGCGTGTTTATTAAAACTGTCTTCCA